>CAXUOL010000817.1:0-3313 GCA_964252435.1 uncultured Nostoc sp. | reverse complement strand
TTGTCACGGTAGAGGGTGAGCAAACTTTGTTTCAATGGCATGAACGAGTTGGTGGCAATTTAACTCGTATTGCCATTCAGCGGGCAGAACCTATTGGTAAATTTTTGGGTTGGCGAGCAATGGCGGCTGTGACGCAATGGGTAGTAGTGAAGTCTTAAAAATTGAATAGTTAATCTATGGGTGCGATCGCCTTTGTAATTTGGTTATAACTTACGTAAATTTTTGTATTATTATACACAGTATATTTTATAAAATGTATCTTGCTGTCAAAACTATGAACAATTGTGAGTATATTTTCTACCTTTACATACAGCAAAATTAATATCTGTCTGGAGTTAAGATGTTTAAGACTTATGTCAAATCACAGCATATTTCACTTTGCACTTTTTAATAAACTAAACATAAATGACCGTTTTGGTTTTTGAGCCTTAATAAGCGGATAATGAAGGTTTAAGAGTTCTCACCGTCGGGGAGGATTGAGAAACTTGTCAGGACATAAAGGAAAAATCCTGGTAGTAGACGATGAAGCCAGCATCCGCCGGATTTTGCAGACACGTCTTGAGATGATTGGCTACGATGTAGTAAAAGCAAAGGATGGCGAAGAAGCTTTGTTAGCTTTTTGTCAAGAAGCTCCAGACTTAATAGTTTTGGATGTGATGATGCCAAAACTGGATGGTTATGGTGTCTGTCAAGAAATACGGAAACAATCGGATGTACCAATTATCATGCTTACAGCTTTGGCAGATGTCGCAGAGCGAATCGCTGGACTGAATATAGGCGCTGATGACTATATGACGAAACCTTTCTCACCCAAAGAACTAGAAGCCCGAATTGCCTGTATACTTAGGCGACTTTTACAAAAAACCAGTGGCAATGTGATTGATAATTCTAGCCTAATCCATCTGGGCAATCTCAAAATCGATACAAGTAAGCGGCAAGTCTATAAAAATGAGCAACGCATTCGCCTGACAGGTGTGGAATTTAGCTTGCTAGAGTTATTGGTCAGTCATTCTGGAAAAGTTTTTTCCCGATTAGAAATCTTGCAGCAACTATGGGGCTTTGTACCAGAGATTCATGCAGATACTCGTGTAGTAGATGTGCATATCTCCCGATTGCGGACAAAAATAGAATCTGACCCAAGCTTGCCAGAGTTGATTGTCACAGCAAGAGGTAGTGGTTATTTTTTCCCACGAATTATTTCTAAGAAAGCAGGAATAGCAGAAAAATATGACTAAGCTCATCTTAATTACAGGTATCAGCAAAGGTCTAGGTTATGCGATGACCGAGGGTTTTATTCAAGAAGGACATACTGTTATTGGTTGCGCTCGTTCATCAGATGCTATTGATAAAATACGCCAGAAGTTTAGTGCGCCCAACGATTTCACTTCTGTAGATGTGGCAAATGAACAGCTTGTAAAAAAATGGGCAGAACACGTACTTCAAAAATATGAACCGCCAGATATAGTGATTAATAATGCGGCAATTACTAATTACCCAGCACCTTTGTGGGAAATACCATCCGAAGAATTTTCTGATTTAATAGATATCAATATCAAAGGAGTAGTGAATATAATTCGCCATTTCGTACCAGCAATGGTAAAAAACAAACGGGGTATTATTGTTAACTTTAGTTCTGGCTGGGGACGTTCTACTTCCGCCCAAGTTGCACCATACTGTGCTTCCAAGTGGGCAATAGAAGGATTAACTCGTTCTTTGGCACAAGAATTGCCGAGTGGGATGGCAGCTATACCTCTCAATCCAGGGATTATTCATACAGATATGCTCTCTATTAGCTTTGGAGAAGAAGCTGCTAATTATACACCCGTGTCCGATTGGGTATTGAAAGCTGTGCCATTTATTCTCAAGTTAAAACCAAAAGATAACGGGATTCCCTTGACTGTACATTAACCCTGAATCTCAATTGCGATCGCTGCCATTAGGAGCAGACAGTTGAATCATCTCAGTAAAACGTGAATACTTAACCGCATCGGTAGGGGGATAATCCGCCGACACTGCAATTAACCCAATTTTTATATCCTCAAAATAAATCACACCCCCAATACGTCCTTCAACTTGGAAAGCTCCATGAAATAAACGATACGGAGCTATGTAGATCGAGAAAAAGTCAGTAATCTTTATTGCCCTGCCAAACATCTGCTGACAAGTTTTTTGGAGGACAGCATCTAGGTATTCATTATAGGCAGGCTCACCCAGGTCAGTGAATTCCGGCCAATCCGCAAAATGATCCATATAAAATAACCAGATGCGGGACAAGTCTGCGTCATCCGTCAGTTTTTGCTTAAGTTCCTGCAATCGGTCGATTTTCATAGTGTGGATATTGAGGAGATGAGGCCAACAGACAGCACTATTAAAAATCTACCACAGCGATCGCACTCCAGCGACCTTTGCCATGTTCCGATCCATCCGTCCGAGCCACAGCGCTTGACGCAAGACAAGGGTACATTCTTTGGCCTTGCTAGCTGCGAGATTTGCTAAATCGGTGGCTGACTTGCTAAAACCGGAGGCTTTGAAGAATTCAGCTATTCTGAATTCAGGAGCAAAGCCGGAAACGCTCCGCCTCCGGTCAGAATCAAACCCGTTTATTCAGACGCATTTTTTCTTTTTACTTTTTTTGCCCTGTTCCCTACTCCCTAAGCTATTGTCACATCTGGCGATAAGTAAACATCCTGAATGGTATGAAATAGCTTCACACCTTCTTCAAAGGGACGTTGGAAAGTTTTTCGCCCAGAAATTAATCCTGAACCACCAGCACGTTTGTTGATTACAGCAGTGCGTATTGCTTCGGCGAAATCATTTTTACCAGTCGCGCCACCAGAATTAATCAACCCCACACGCCCAGAGTAGCAATTCAGTACTTGGTAACGAGTTAAATCAATTGGGTGATCGGTTGTCAACTCTGTGTAAACCCGCTCATCGGTTTTGCCATAACTTTTACCACTGGCTTTAGCAACTGCACCGTAACCATTGTTATTTTCGGGTAACTTTTGTTTAATAATGTCGGCTTCAATGGTTACACCCAAATGATTCGCCTGTCCGGTGAGGTCAGCAGCAAGGTGGTAATCTTTGTCTTGTTTAAAAGCGTTATTCCGCAGATAGCACCAGAGAATTGTCACCAAACCGAGTTCATGAGCGCGTTTAAAAGCTTTGCTGATTTCTTGAATTTGCCTGGTAGAATGCTCTGAACCGAAGTAAATTGTCGCACCTACCGCCGCCGCCCCTAAATTCCAAGCTTGTTCGACATCAGCAAACAATACCTGGTCAAATTGATTGGGGAAAGTCAGCAATTCGTTGT
>CAXUOL010000816.1:0-3318 GCA_964252435.1 uncultured Nostoc sp. | reverse complement strand
ATCATGGCGGCGACTGGTTTAACTGGATAGGCTTCCGATAATTCCCAAACCCAGTAGTTAGATTTCATTAACAGCAGCAGCGAAATATAACTTCCCCAAAACAAAATCTTCAGAAATTGTCCGTCACCTCGTTCTGCCAAAATAGCTGCTAAGGTCATAGTTAAAGCTACAGCGGCAAAAATCAGTTGTAAGTCTGTTTTTGGTGTTGTACCCGCACTGAAATAAATGCTACCAGCAGAAGCAGCCACAGCAAGTATTGCCAAACCAGCAACCCAAGCACGGGGATAAGATGAGAGTAAAGGCGAATTTTCCGTATCTGATAATTGGATACCAAAAGCTAAAGCTAAACTAGGGTAAATCGGGAATAGATACCAGGGAACTTTGGTAATCATGAAGGAAATTACCAGTAGATAAACCCCACTCCACGCCATTACTAGTTTTGCCCAGCTAAGGTTGCGATTTTCCCAAGTTAAGCGGACAGTTTGTGGTAAGAATAATAACCACGGCCATGTGTATTTGAGAAGTTCAATTACATAGTACCAAGGTGGTTCAGAATTTCCTTCTACAACTGAGCCAATTCGGCCTGGTGATGGGTTTGCAATACCAATTTGGGCGAAAGTATAACCATAGTGAATTAGTTGGGCACCATACCAACCAGCTACAGGTAGAATGCCAATTAAAATTGCTATCCAGAGATAGTAACAAGTGAGCAGTCGTGGCGTATCCCAAAACAGAAATACAAATGCGATCGCACCGAGTAATACACCTAGCAATCCTTGAGTTAAACAAATAAACCCAAAGCTAATGCCAACACCAAGACAATAACGTAAATCTCGGCGCGATCGCAATACGCACAACATCATCACCATCAAAAAACTTACCATCGCCCCATCCAACATTGCCAGCCGCCCATGACGCACTACAGGTAGCATTGTTAGATAAATCAAGGCGCTATAAATAGCAGCCCAACGTTGGCGAAATATCTCTCGAGCAATGCAATACAGTAAAGGTACAGATGTTGCTGTTAAAATTGCTCCAGGTAGGCGCGTTGTCAACTCATTTTCGCCTCCTAGAGAATAAGCCCAAGCTATTAGCAAATGCATCAAAGGTGGCTTGTCATGATATGGTTCACCTCCTAACGTTGGGTAAAGCCAAGGCATTGAACCTGATGGGGCGTGCCAAATTTCACGAGCAACCTGTGCCACAGTACCTTCATCCCAATCTCGCAGCGGCAATCCTCCCAGATTGATGCTAAACAGTAATACTGCTGCCAACAGCAATACTATTAGCCATACCCAATCAATCCATTTTCCAACCGTGCGATGCTGTTTTTCCAGATGACTCCAAATAAAGCTTCCTTCTTGCATATTCTCTGGTAATCATTTTACTTGCTGGTTTGATTACATAGAGACATCTAGCGAATCTCCAATGTTGCCACCCAGTAACAACGTATGTTTTTAACAATTGCTAGTTTCCAAGATTAACTCAAATTTTTCTAATTAGCGCTATTTTTTAAAAAAATTATATTGGTTATTTAAATAACATTTAAGTCAAAAAATGATAAAAATAATACAAGTAATAAATAATTTATTACCTGTTAGATAGTCCGTAAATAAACTTGTATTTTATTTTGTATGTGAGCCTTGGTTTAAATTTTATCTACTTAGTTTTTCTTTGGTTAATTTCAGAAATTTAGTAAGCGATCGCTACACTAATCAATTGTATGCTAAATATTTTCCGGGAAAGTTAATATATATAATATTTTAATATAAATCTTGAAAATAGTATAATCATTTATTGCTTAAACAACTATAGCAATCCTAAATCATTTGTGAAAAATTAGATCCCCGACTTCTTTGAGAAGTCGGGGATCTGAACACCGCGCATTTTCACAAAATAATTAATTTTTTCAAATAAAATTATCTAAATAAAGAAAAATAACGAATTTTTGCATTTTAAATTTAATTAAGGAGCTATTAAATTACAATATTTATGATATACAATATTTTAAGCAATTTTAATAACAATAAAAAGATAAAAAATTATTGGAGACTGTCAATGAATTTACCTGTAGTTGTAGATATTACTCTTGGCTTAGTTTTTATTTACTTGATTTTGAGCTTGCTAGCTTCGGAAATCCAGGAACTAATTGCCACATTATTACAATGGAGAGCTAAACATTTAAGAACTTCAATTGAATTACTTTTAGCAGGTGGTAGTGAAAGTGAAAAATCAGATATTATTAATGCAATCCAGTTGGTACAGAAACTTTATAACGATCCTTTGATTAATACATTGAATCAGCAAGCCAAGGGTAAAGTAGAAAAGCATTTCCAGGAAATTACTAAAAACCCTGATAAACAAATACTAGAAAAACAAAGCGGCCCTTCTTATCTTCCTTCTGAAACATTTGCAACTACTTTATTAGATACCTTAAAAATTCCCCAGCTAATTAATCATGTTAAACATCCTAGTGAAGAATCAAAAACTAACTTGCACATGATATTAGCCTCTTATAAAGAACTGAAAAAAGGTATTAATAATCCCAATAGTGCAAGTTACATAAAAATTCAAGAAATTTATGGAGATATTGACCAGAAATTTATAGATTTTGTTAATAATGAGTTACCTGATGAAGTCCCGAATAATTTAATCAAGAGCCTTAGTGTAATTGCTCAACGTAGCAGAATAAAGATTGGCGATCTCACAGAAGAAGCGAATCAATTTAAAAATGAAGTAGAAACATGGTTTGATCGCTCTATGGATCGAGCAAGTGGTGTTTATAAGCGCAATGCTAAAGGAGTTGCTATTTTAATTGGAATATTAGTTGCCTTTTTAACCAATACTGATACATTTCACTTGGTTAAAAGACTATCGGAGGATTCGGTTATCCGCTCTACCATTACTCAAAGTGCAAGTCAACGAATCGATTATATCAATGATGAAGCAGCCAGAAGGGATATTGAGAAACTATTAGGAAATGCTTCTATACCAATTGGATGGCAAAATATTAATCAACAGTTTGAGTTATTAGATACAACGAAATCGAATAGAGTTTACATCAGAATTTCACAGGTTTTTAAATTAATTTGCGGTTGGATAGTGAGTGGTTTTGCTATTGCTATGGGTGCGCCTTTTTGGTTTGATATCCTCAATAAAGTTATCAATGTGCGGAATGCAGGGCCAAAACCTGTTGCGTATACTAAGGATCAACCGTCTCAAAAATAGCGTTTCAATTAATATCATGTCCGCATAATTAGTTATGATTCCCATAGTCATTGCACCCCACCCCGCCAAAGCGTAGCTTTGTCTCCCCTC
>CAXUOL010000815.1:0-3328 GCA_964252435.1 uncultured Nostoc sp. | reverse complement strand
GTTATGGTGATTACAGCCTTACTCATTGCAGTCTCCATCAGGTGGCGATCAAAGTTGGCACACACAATACTTTATCCCAAAGTCGTCAATAGTCCATAATCAATAATTCATAGTTATTAGGATTGTTAACTATTGACTAATGACGTAAAATCCCACAGCCAACAGGTGTGGGACTAGTTTAAATAAGTTTTCTGTCAATTTTACAGTTGATCCAATTGCTTGCGTAGGGAATCCAACTCGGCATCAACCACCTCATTAGACTTAGGAGTAGTGGTTTCTTGTTGCGGTGGCAGTTGGGGTTGATTTTGGGGAGTAGAGGGTGGTAACATTTGCGCTTTCAAAGCTGCTAATTCATCATCAACATCGCTACTACCTTCCAACTGGGCAAATTGGGTTTCTAAATCTGCACCTGCTAATTCTCCTAGTGCCTGGGCTCGTGATTCTTGCATCAAGACCTTTTCTTCCATCCGCTCGAAGGCAGACATCGCACTGCTAGTATTCATCCCACGCACCATACCTTGGAGTTGCTCTTGGGCTTTGGCAGTAGTGATTCTAGCTCTGAGCATTTCTTTCTTGGTTTTAGCCTCAGAAATTTTGCTTTCCAGCTGGATTAAGTTACGCTTGAGGGTTTCAACTTGGGTGCTTTGTGTATCTAAACTAGCTTTGAGGGCTGTGCTGGTATCCGTATAAGTTTTCTTGCGCTCTAGAGCTTGTCGTGCTAAGTTTTCATCACCTTTTTGTAGCGCTAATTGGGCATTGCGTTGCCATTTATTGATTTCATTTTGGGCATCATTATACTGTTTCTCACTGCGTTTTTGGGCGGCGATCGTCTGGGCTACTCCCTGACGCAGTTGCACCAAGTCTTCCTGCATTTCCAGGATGGCTTGCTCTAGCATTTTTTCGGGGTCTTCGGCTTTGTTAACCAGGTCGTTAAGGTTAGAACTAACTACTCGCTTAATGCGATCGAATAATCCCATAACTTTGTTTTTCCTTGTGTGATTTACGCTTTTTTTTGGACAGTTAGCTTTTTTACTTTTTTATAGCTACCTATTTCAATGTAATCTTTCCAGTTTGAATCAGTACCTCCTAACAACTCTTAATTGTTAAGATATCGCCAAACTGGGGTAATTTAGTAGAACTTCAAGAATCCTGAGTTTTGGGTAACTGCTGTTGGGGAGTCTGCTCTGCCTTTTGGCTCTCCTCAGTTAGGAGACTTTTGGGCTGTGTGTTTTCTGACTGCTTGAAAACCTGCACCTTCATCGCTGCCAATTCGGTATCTACATCATTAGATTCCAAAGAAGTAAATTGTGTTTCCAAGTCGTCACTACTAAGTTGAGCTATGGCTTCTGATTGAGCTTCTATCTGCAAAACTTTTTCTTCCATGCGCTCAAAGGCACTCAGACTGCTAGTGGCAGAAACTCCGCCGAGCATTTCTTGGAGGCGATAAGACGCTTCAGCAGAACGGGCGCGGGCAATATACATATCTTTTTTAGTTTTCGCCTCGGAAATTTTTAACTCTAGCGATCGCATATCCTTTTTTAGCCTAGCAACTATCTCGTTTTGCTGCTCTATCTGCGAAAAGAGGGCTGTAGTGGTTTCTTTATAGGCTTGGCGCTTAGTCAAAGCTTCACGTGCTAGAGGCTCATTGCCTTGTTGCAGCGCCAATTGGGCGCGATGATACCATTCTTCTGTTTGTGACTGAGCGGCTGCTGCTTGTCGTTCAGTACGTTTCTGGGTAGCGATCGCTTGTGCTACACCCTGCCGCAACTGCACCAGATTTTCCTGCATTTCCAGGACAGCTTGCTCCAAAATCTTTTCTGGATCTTCTGCACCACCGATCAAACTATTGAGATTAGCGCGAATCACCCGCAGGATACGCTTGATTAATTCCATGTCGGCTCTCCAACGAAATCCAGTTCTGAGTGCTGTTAGCGGTAGCGGGGCGTTTAGCCCGTGCTGAGTGCTGAGTGCTGAGTGCTGAGTGCTAACAGCACTTATTGACTCAGGACTGTTATCTCATGGTATCGTAGATTTTTGCAATTCATGGCTGCTGAACTCGTGCCTTGATTCCCTTCGCTTCTAACAGTTTCATCTGTTGTTTTACTTGCTCTTTAGTTTTAAAAGCACCCAGATAAATCAATTCTTTGTTGGGCGATAAATAAGCATCAGGAATTACTTGCCGTGCTGAGGCAAAAGCTGCGCCTTTATTATCTATCACAACATGATAAAACCCATCTGTTCCTGGTTTAATTTCTGCATTTGGCTGTGGTGAGGTTGCAATTGGCTTGGGCGAGGTTTTTTTCGGTGAAGTGGGAGGTAAATTTAAGGGAGGCAAGGATTTTTGGGTCGGTACTGGTGCTAAGGCGATCGGGTTGGTCGGTTTTAGCGCTGTATTGGGGTTAGACAATGGTACTCGAGGATTGCCGGGGTTTTGAGGAACAGCTAGATTAGGAACTACTACGGGGGTTGGTTGGACTTTGGGTTTTAAGCCAACTACATCATTGGGATCTCTTACTTCAGGAAACTCTTCAGTAGCTAGATTGGGATATTTAGGTATAGATGTGCTTGGTGGCTGGATTTGAGGTTGAACATTACTCCCAACTTCCTCAGTATTTTCTGGTGTGGGAGAGGAGTTGCCGTTAAACAAATTGCCTAAATTCCATTGTGGCAAGCTTTTAGGATTGAAGACTACATAACCCAAGGTAAGACTCGCCACTAATAGCAGCAACATGGAGCCAATACCCAAAGGTGATAGCAGACTGTCGCTAGAAGAATTGCTTAGTTTTTTGGTTTCTGGTTGTTCTTCTGTCAGACTTCGCAGCAGTGCTTCACTAGATTCTAAATAGTCATCTGGGTGCTTGGGGCTATCATCTGGCTGCAACTGATTTTCGCTTTTAGTATTTTTAACGATTGCTGGCACGATGCTGCTATTAAAGTTGGGTGGGGGTGGTGGAAGTTGAGTTTGTGTTTTAGCTGCATTGGATGTGGAGGACACATTAAGATTATTCAGTTCCTCAATTTTTGCCGTAGCTGGCGCTGGGTTCATCTCAGGATTCACAGCTACAGATACGGGTGGTACATCAATTTTTGCTGTAGCTGGCGCTGGGTTCATCTCAGGATTCACGGGTAGAGATGCAGGCGGTATGTTGGTTTTAATTTCCGTTACTGATGACTGAGTTGCGCCCAATGTTGTCGGAATGGCAGTTAAAGGTTGGGGTTGTCCGCTCATGTAACTTGCAACACGGGATTGGTTTGATGATACCAAACCAGTTCGCGTGCGTCGGTATCGAGCTAACTCTTGATCTAGCGGCACTTCTAAACTCGCTAG
>CAXUOL010000814.1:0-3332 GCA_964252435.1 uncultured Nostoc sp. | reverse complement strand
TAACTATGCAAACTGCCATCATCATCGACTGTGGTAAACATACCATAATCAATATCTTTGATTAGTTCATGCAGTTTTTGAATCTGTTGATCGCGGTCTGTAGAAGTTGCCATTGTTCGTAATTTTTTCTCTATCTATTTGTTGTCTGATCTGTAATTTTTGATTACAACTAAATTTAATACTGATAAAGTTATTTTTTATTATCAACGTTTTTTGTTGAAATTGCGTGAGCCTAAAGGTGTAATTATAATAAGATTAACTTTTTTAGTTATATCTATAGAAATATTGGTTGAAAGTGACTATTCTGTGCATACACAACTTTTAGGCATAGATAAGATTAATTTTGTGCTTATTTCTTTAGATATAAATTTCCCACTAAATTCAAACTGTCTCTATAACTTTAGGGTGATAAAGTTATAATTTAGCAGACATACTACAGAGCCGTTGATTATTTGGAACGAAAATTTATTCTCAAACCTGATGACGCGGGAAGCTCAGAAAATACCATAGATAGAATACCTACGATATTTGCTAGCTCACTCTGCCGATCTTCGACTAGGAATGCCTATTTTGGGGCTGAGGAATGAGGATACAATGCCAATTAAAGCACAGGTTAAGGCAAGAATTGAAGCATATAAGCGACACCTGCAACAGTACAGGCAGTCGTTAGTTAGCCTCAGTTCCACCAAATTCAAAACCTTGCCAGCAACAGTATTGCTAAACTCCTCCCAAATCAACCGTTTTGGCGTTGTTTTACAATCAGACGCACCAAATCCATGTAGAACTGTCACACAACCGCCAGTTACCGAACCATCTGACACCAGTCCAACTTAATCAAATACTGGATACAACTACGGGTTTGAGTACTGTATAATTTCAATAATTTTATTAATAACCTCTGTTAATTTTTCAAGTTTTATTTTACCTGCTTGATATAAAACAATTTGTTTATCGGCAGTAAAAATTCGATTTGGTCTAATATTACTTGGCTGATTTAATTGACCGTAGCTAAAATCACTATTATCTAGTTGAATTGCATAGATATCGCCAACAGCTTGGCTAGTAATTTGGCAAAGAATCAAATCATCTCCCTGAAGAGTAGCAATAACTAAAGCAGGTCTACGTTTTGTATCAGTTAAGTCTGAAAATGGAAATGGAACAATAACAACATCTCCTTTTACAAATCCTGCCATGCTGTATCTTCCTCTGGTCTTAACCAATCTTTTTGCAGTGATGATTCACTCATAATGGTAATTTCTAAGGTTTTTTCTTTTTGGTACTTGGCTTGTAAGAACTGAACAAAATCTAAAATTTCTTGTAACAGAGGTTCAGGTAATTTTTCTAGCTCTTGTGTAATCTGTTCTTTAAGCATAATTATTTTGTTTTGTGCTTTGGCAATATCTAAAATAATATTTATCATATCGGTTTTTGAATAAAAATATAAAATCAAAGAAATTCTGCTTCTTAAAGCTAATACACTTATCCGGCACAACGCAGAAGCAGCAAAGCTTTAATAGTGAAAGTTTATTAAGACATTGGAACAGCGATCGCAGATGATAAAAATACTTGTTACATTTGCGATCGCAACTCATGATTGCCTTAAAATTAGGATGATGTTAAAATTATACCCTCTGAATGAGCCTCTTCAACCCATAGCAGGAGTATCACTTTCCATTCAGCGTCTACTATAAACAACTAGGAAATCAAATTGCAGTATATCTATCTTCAAAACTATGGACTGGAAGTACAGGTGGAAAAATGGTTATCGACCAAGCCGAGATGAAGCAGCAAAAAATTCTCATTTATTAGATGAGAGCCAGTTCGAGACTGAACAAGACCGAAAGCTTGCTGAAGAAGCTACAAGGAAGCGTTTGGGCGTACCTGCACAAACTTTAGACGAAGAAAAATCCATACTACCTCATGCAGATTCGCCTAATGGCAAGGTTTAATCTTAAGACATAGGCATTTTTTGCTTATGCTTATGCCTGTTCCATACTATTATCAAGTTTAACAAAATGCAGATTTCGCAACTTTTCAATCGATTAAATAATAAGAAATTTACTAAGTTACTCACCCAGACAGTAGCTTTAGGTGTAGGCGCTATTGTTCTATTCTCGACTACTAATGCTAATGCTGCCGAGCAAGTTGTTTTAAAATATGGTACTTTTCAAGGGCAAATATCTGTTGAAGAATTAAGTCAGTTTACAGAAACTGGCAAAACTACCCCAACATTAAGAGCTTATTTACAGGCGGCGCAACAAGATCCCGCAGTAGCTCGTAAAGCACTGAAAGCCCCAATAAAAGCTGATGCTGCCTTTTTAAATAGCTTACTAGCTAGTTGGGCAGGGCCAATTTTAGTTAACCAAATTGGTGAGGTAGTTCACCCACCCGCAGGACAACTAGACCAGCAAGCGTTGCGAAGCGCTTTAAGTGCATCTATTAAACAAAATGGTGAAGTTACACTACTTGGAGCCATTCAGAATTATCCAAATACATCTGTTGAACTTGAAGGAGATCGTCTTATTTCTGTTTATGAACGTCTAAGCAATCTTGCAGAACTCTTATAAGGGTCACTTAGAGACAATGCAGTTGTTATCAAATGACTGATTTAGTATCTCAATAGTCGTAAATTTTAGTCACGATCGCGATTAAGTTAATACTGATGAGTCTATCTTAGGGTTCATACCCTGTTACTTAGAAATTCCCTAACCTAAATGTAGAGTTTAGTCTAAGAATAGGAAAAGGATTTTTATGACAACCGATGTTTCTAGAGATATTAAGAAGAATGTTAATGGGTCGCTGATAAGTGGTGTTCTCCTGAGTATTTTAGGGATTATTGCGATCGCAGCACCTAACTTCACCACTATATTCACCGAAACTTGGATTGCCGCGATTTTGATTTTCGCCGGATTTACAAAACTAGTCTATGCCACTCAAACCCGCGAACGAGGAGGTTTTATTTGGAAACTTCTCTTGAGCGGGCTTTATATTGCAACCGGCATCATGCTGTTTGTTTATCCTTTTACAGGTGTGCTTACACTGACTCTGTTACTTGGTACATTTTTGTTGACTGAAGGCACATTCGAGTTAATTCTGGCATTCCGGTTACGTCCGCAACAGAACTGGACGTGGGTACTAGGTGATGGGATTATTACGCTGGTCTTAGGTGCAATGATTTGGTTCCAGTGGCCCTTCAATGCACCTTGGCTTCTGGGTACACTAGTTGGTGTCAGCATTATTTTCACTGGCATTTCACGGGTAATGCTGGCGTTGAATGCGCGTTCTACCTTGAATCCTCCTGACCAAACTGCGAACGCTACTTAGTAGATAGG
>CAXUOL010000813.1:0-3339 GCA_964252435.1 uncultured Nostoc sp. | reverse complement strand
CCTGTAAACACTTTATCATCATGCTTAAAGGTAATATTTGCGGTATAACCAGGGAAATTCTTGTCCCAAGTATAGCGGTTTTCATAAGCAGCCCGGAAAAGTTCCTGAGCAGAGAGTTGTGTAACTGTCATGTGCTTCTCCTAGTCGCTACTGTAATTAGCGTTTTAGTTTCCTTGGTATTAGCATAGAAGTAATTGTTGAGGCTTGGATAGTCCCCAACTGGGTACACTTATGGCTAATTCTCTACACGCTGTATTTCATGCGATCGCTAATGTCCAGAATGAGCAAGAGTTAAGACTCGCTCTCACGGATCAAATTAGCGAGCATTTTGGCGTGCAAAATTGGGGTATTTATCTCCTTGATGAGCAGCCAACCACTGAGATTGATTTTTCAGGCATTCCGGCTGTATGCTTAGAAAGCAATCCAGTGGGGCGCTATGTGGTTGAGCGTCATGCTCCCGCCCACGAACAGTTATTATTATCGCCAGGAGACTGGAAGCATTTTTGTTCGCGTTCCGACCACGAACACGTGATGACTGGGCCAATTGTTTGCGATGGTCGTCTGGTAGGAACCCTTAACTTGGCACGTGACAAGGGAAATCCTGCCTTTAATGGTAACGATTTAGCTGACTTGAGCGCTTTATGCATTCATTTGTCAGCAAAAATGGCAACCCTACGAACAAAACCGAAAATATCCAATTCCCTTTTAGTTAGTCCTTTGACAGCGCGTGAGTTAGAAATTGCCGAGTTAGTTGCACAGGGGTTAACGAATGCCGAAATTGGAGAAAAACTTTGGATTACGCAAAATTCCGTCAAACAAGCTTTAAAGCGGATGTTTCGGAAGTTGAAGGTTTCGGCGCGTGCAGAAATGGTAGCAAAGCTACAAGATATACAAGTTTCGTCAACTACCCGCCACTGATTTGCTCGCCTGACGGCTCACAAATACAGTGGGGCTTGCATCTAAGCTCCACCGCAACTCCGAAAACCTTTGCAGGACTTCGGTTTTGGCTTCATCGCCCGATACATCAGGGGATGCTGACAAGATCCCCGTACTCATCCAATCCTGTCGGACGAGGAGCGTTCTAAGTGCGATATTTCTACTTCCCACCAAATCAGCGTGCAGTTCAAAGCCACAACAGTCAAAAGTCAGCTAAATTCAGAGTGTCTATTAAAATTACATTAGAATTCAGGAGTCACAAAGGAACCCACACACAACTGTTTACGCCAATTTACTTCAAATTATGTCTAATGACGCAATTATTCAATCTAAATTATTGGATGACAAAGCTGATAAAGAGCAAAAGCTCTGTAAAATTCTCAGTATACAAGAATTAAGTCTTCTAAACGATCGCTCCAACAGCAAAGGGCTAATTCAACTGGTTTTGCACCTCACAGTCATGGTTTGCAGTGGCTACCTATGGGCAACAAACTTTGGTAATTGGTCGGTGGCTATACCAGGACTGGTAATCTACGGCTTCAGTCTGGCTTCGATGTTTGCACCAATGCATGAATGCGTTCACAGAACAGCTTTCGCTAACAATCGTTTGAATGATACTGTGGCTTGGTTTTCCGGCTTGTTCTCATTTTACAACAGCACATTTTTTCGTCGTTATCATAAATGGCATCACCGTTACACTCGCGTTCCTGACAAAGATCCAGAATTGACCGATCCCAAACCGAGCAACCTGGGCAAATACTTGTTGATAATTAGCGGTTTACCGTGGTGGTGGGGTAAAATATACGGGCATTTTCAAGTTGCGACTGGTCAATTTGACAATTTTCCATTTGTGCCAGAAGCAGCACGAGCCGAAGTTATGCGTTCTACACGTTGGCAATTAGGTATTTATGTAGGTGCGATCGCTCTTTCAATTGTAGTTAATCAGCCTTGGTTTTTCCTCTATTGGCTGCTACCCATGCTTATCGGTCAGCCAATTCTCCGTTTCATTCTGCTAGCAGAACATACAGGTTGCACTCTTGATGCAAATCTGCTCACCAATACCCGCACAACGCTCACACTCTGGCCTGTACGATTTTTTATGTGGAATATGCCATTTCATGCAGAGCATCATTTGTACGCATCAATTCCGTTCCACGCGCTACCAAAAGCACATCAGCAATTGAGCAAACACTTTACTCACATTGAACCTGGCTATCTAAAAGTCAACTGGAATATCATAACTAATTCGTAATACCTCGACTTCGCTCGGCACAAGTTCGTAATACCTCGACTTCGCTCGGCACAAGTTCGTAATTGGGCATTGCTTATTTCTCCTTGTCCACCACTCCCTGCTCTCCATTCCTCATTTCCTTTGATTTATATTTGCTCTAGACTCAACCTTAAGGCAGCTTTGTCAGATCATGAAGAATGATTAAAAAAAACGAGTATAGACAAACATGATAAAAATGCTAGCTGAAAACTTGATGAGAATTGAGACAAGCTTACAAATTAATTGGGTTTGGCTAAATGCCAGCTTACAGTTTGCTAGTTGGGCACTTTTCTCACTTTTACTCGCTGAGATATTGAGAGACAGCTACCATGCTTTGTGTCACCAAGTCAATTGGCTTGCTAAATGGCACAACAAGCACCACATGGCTTATCGCCGCGATTTATCGATAGTTTCCCTGAAAGTTTACCAAGAATCCCAGCTTTATCACGACATTTTAGAGTCGAGTCTACTGCTGGTGGTATTGGTAGTCATTGCTTTAATTGTCCAACAACTGGGATTATGGCTGGGAGTAGCTTATGGTTGCACCTTCTTGTATGGCGCGTCTGTGCGATATTTTCAGGGAAAAATTGATACAGACTACAACCACCTACCCGGCCCTTTAGAGACAATTCCATCCATTTGGTGGGTGAATCGGTCTTACCATTGGCGGCATCATTTTGATGATGTCAACGCTTACTACAGTGGTGTTTTTCCCCTAGTGGATAAAATTCTTGGTACAGGACTATCTCTTAAAGGTAAAACCATCGCTTTAACTGGAGCATCAGGAGCGTTGGGGCAAGCGTTGGCGGCTGAACTTGTAAAAAATAATGCTAAAGTCGTGGCATTAACCACTAATCCAGAAAAATTAGTAGAGCAAGTTGGGGTAAAGGTGGTTTCTTGGCAGTTGGGTAACGAAGCCAATCTGAAGGATAATTTAGAGAAAGTAGATATTTTAATTATCAATCACGGAGTCAATGTCTACGCCAGCCGCACATCGGAGGCTATCAACTCCTCTTATGAAGTAAATACCTTTTCAGCATTGCGGTTGATAGATATATTTTTGACAACTGTAACAGGCCCACAAGCAAAAGCAACCAAGGAAATCTGGGTAAACACTTCTGAGGCTGAGGTTT
>CAXUOL010000812.1:0-3346 GCA_964252435.1 uncultured Nostoc sp. | reverse complement strand
TAATAATCCCCTGCAAGGAGTGATGGGGGTGTTGTTAATGAGTGTACTAGCTTTGGGGATACGGGGGCGAAGTGAGCGATCGCCTCTTTGATAAGATCAGCACTGGCTTACATACACACTTACCATTTGTGGAACCCACAGAAGAGCAATACTTAGTAATAAATGCCCTAGAAGCTCTAAATTTACTTGTTTGGAGATTATATGATGAAGACACAGGGTATTGGCACATTCAAACTCCTAGCACTGTTTTACCCTTGGCAACGATATTACAAAACGGCGAAGTAGTGACTTTCGGATGGGAATAAAACGATGACGCAATCTAACACCATTAAACAGCAGCAGGCGCAAAGAATATTAGAATTATTTGCGATCGCACGTCAGCGATATTTAGATGCTGGAGGAAATCATCGACGTACCCCAAGGGGACTCAAGGGAGATGATTATATGACAGATGAGGAAAGGCAAGAAGCGTTGGTATTAGGAAGGCAAATTTTCTCACAAGAATATATTGATAATACAGCACGCAGCATCAAATATCCTCCCGTGGAAAGCTAGCCCATTCTTCACTACGGGCTTAGATAAGCTGTTCAACTTACAACTTGTTAAGTGTATCATCAACTAAGAGTTGAGGTAGTGTTTTCCATCGGAGTAAGAGAAATGGATTTACGAAAGTTCCATACGAACTTGTTTGTTGACGATAGCAATGAATCTACTGAATGGGAGTGGATCGCTGATTTAAGTGATGAAGCGGAGTTTCTGGAAAACCTGCGCTACTGGCAAATTGCTAGATATGAGTTTAACCAAACTTATTTAGTCAGTCTTGATTCAGATTACCGAGTTAGTTTTCTGGACTTTCTGTGTATCACTGATAGGATTTTTAATATATATAGGTGGGCAACACCAGAAAGTTTTTATGAATTTACAGGGCTGGTATTGTGTTTATCGTCAATTCATAAAAAGTACATATTACATAAGCAAAATCCTGATAGAGTTGCTTTAATATCAGAATTGCCGCAAGATTTATTAGAAGATATTTTGAAAGCACATACAAGTTTGCAAAAGCGTTTCAGTTCAACCAAGTGAAACCCAACAATTAACGCTTAATGCCCATCAGTTATTTCGACTGTGCAGGATAAAACTTGAGATGATATTGTAAAGTAGCATACTGCGGCGAAATAATTATAATTTTAAGGAGATTGCTTGATGTCAAACTCATGCCACGTTTACCTCTTACGGGATGGGCAACATCAAGTCCTAACCATTCCTGATGAATTTGCTCTATCCAGCACAGAAGTTTTGTTACGCAAAGAAGGTAATCGATTAATCATTGAACCGATTTCTTCCGGTTCTCTACTTTCACTGCTTGCCACTTTAGAAGATATTCCAGAAAACTTTTCTAACATAGATGAAGGGTTACTGCCACTCGATGATATTGTGCTTTAATCCTGTCCAATGACCTATCAATACCTGCTAGACACCAACATCATTTCAGATTTGGTAAGACATCCTCAAGGTTTGGTGTTTCAGCGACTCGCAGCCGTAGAGGAAAACTGCATTTGTACCAGCATTATTGTGGTGTGTGAACTACGATTTGATGCAGTTAAAAGCGGCTCTCTCCGTCTTCTTCAGTCTAATTGACTATCTTTTCCTTAGTTAAGTTCTCAGAGATAAACTCCTCTAGTTCCCACTTAGTGAACCATAAATTTTTCCTAGCGGTTAAATCCATGTATTGACTGTAATAGCTGTAATTTGGAGTGTCGATGCTGACGCTCCAGCAACGTTCATTAGAGTTAGGCTTTCGAGTCGATTTGTTCCATTCAATAATGATTTCTGGATTAGCTTCACTCCAAAACTGATGCGGGCAAAGTTTTACTACTCGCTTCATTTGCGTTTCATCTCATTAATGCTTACTTAAATTGTGCGATCGCCAAAGTCAACAGTGGTTAGCAGTAGTTATTATGTGCTAACAATGTTTCACTTTAAAACCACATTGTCAATACATTATTCATCGTAATTTGTATAAATTAACTGTTCATGAACCCCTATTCAAAACGCAGCCTCCACAACTGTACCCACCAAACACGCTTTATTCAAATTAACGCCGCTCAAATTTGCACCTTCTAACTCTGCACAGAGTAAATTCGCTCCTGTCAAATTCGCCCCCGCTAAATTCGCCCCTCGCAAGTCAGCTTCTTCTAGGTTTGCTTCACTCAACAATGCCCCTTGCAAATCGGCGCGACTCAAGTCTGCACCTTTGAGATTTGCCCCTGTCAGGTTTGCACCGCGCAAGTCAGCACTGCGTAAGTCAACGCCTTGCAAGTTCACGTTCATCAAATTGGCACCACTCAAGAAAGCACCCACCAATGACACATCACTGAGTCTGGCTCCCATCAAGTTAGCACCACGCAAGTTACTACCCCGCAAGTCAGCGCCTGTTAAATCTGCTTGCATCAGGTTTGCTCCCATCAGGTTCGCCCGTAAGTCAGTTGCTTGGAGGTTGGCTCCCATCAAATTTGCCCCTTCCAAATGCCCACCTTCGAGTTTAGAACCAGCGAAATTAGTGCCGACAAGGGTAGCGCCAGCAAGATTAATCCGGCTTAAATCCAGTCGGGAGAGTTCCTCGTCTTCTAAATTTGCCCCTGGAAGTTGTTTGAGTTTTCCTAATCTAATGGCTTCAATATTCATGTAAAGTAACTACCAATCTCCTCACTGATCTTGCTGTGGCTATCCCATTGGGAATCAAGTATCCAGATGCCGGCGCTGAATTTGGGTGTCATCAAGGGTAAATCAAGTCCCTGTTGTAAACCCATAACTAATAAAGCTAGGGTATCTACAAGTTTAGGGTCAAAGCGGGTAGATTGTTGCTGTCTGCACTCATCTAAAGCTTGAGTAAATATCTGTTCTCGACTTTGATTTGACGATTTTCGCTGATTGACTCGCCACTGAAAGTCTGCCAATAATGCCAAAATTCTTGACTCTAGGGGAATTTCATCTCCAGCTAAACCTGCTGGTTCCCCTGCACCATTCCACCACTCGGTTTGGTGAGTGATAATTTGGGCAACGGCTCGCAGTCGTGGCATTGTTCGCAATACTTGCGCCCCTGGTATTAAAGGACAACTGGGTGCATCTTCTTGGTAGCGTGTCGGTATACTACCAGAATTCAGGACACTTTCTGCATTTTGTAGCGGATCTATGCGATGTAACAAAGCCGCTAGCCGCAATCTCTTAATTTGCCATGCGGGAAGATCCAAAAGCTGGGCGATCGCTTCAGCAAGAACTACTACTTCTGCTGCTGCCATTGGATTGTTGACATCTGCCATATCCATCAGTTGCGCCATTCGCAAAA
>CAXUOL010000811.1:0-3353 GCA_964252435.1 uncultured Nostoc sp. | reverse complement strand
TCTTACCGCTTCTTCATGGGTTAAGATATCCCACGGTTGCTGCGATCGCTTGACTTTTTGTATGGCTTTTAGCATATAAAAGTCATAATGTAAAGCTTCAAGAACGTTCCAAATGTCTTGCAAATCGTCATCGCCTAACTGCTCGATTAAGTGATGCATTCTAAGGCGCAGCAAATTCATACGTCAATTATTCCCTACCACCAAACACCAACAATAAATAGTATTCCCATAAAATTAGCTCCGCTCAAGCTACGCTAAAATTTATTCGCCCAGGGAAGAGGGCAGAGGGGCAGGGGAGAAAATAATTTTTAACTCCTAACTCCTAACTCCTAACTCCTAACTCCTAACTCCTAACTCAGCACTCAGCACTCGGAACTGTTTTGCCCAATTCCCAAATAATTTAATATGGTTGACTATCTCATTTTCTTAGCAATTTCTACAGCACTTTTTGCTCTATTCGCACTAGGACTGAATTTACAGTGGGGCTTTACGGGATTAATTAACTTTGGTCATATTGCTTTCATGACCCTGGGAGCATATACAACGGTATTATTAAGCTTAAAGGGCGTACCCATACTAGTATCGGCACTAGCTGGGGCAATTGCCGCTGCCTTGTTGGGTTTGATAATTGGTTTTGTAACTCTCCGCTTACGAGAAGATTATCTAGGTATTGTCACCATTGGTACGGGCGAATTAATTCGTTTGGTGGTGAATAATCAGGAATTACCTGTGGGTGACACCTGGACTTCTGGGGCGTTTGGCGTACAAAGTTATCCCATACCCCTATCCACAGAGCCAAGTTTGTTTGTCAGATTAGTAATGATTGGGCTTTTAACGCTGCTGGCTGCCGTAACTTTTTTTACGTTGTGGCAATGGATTCGTACTACTCAAATATCTCGGACTACTGATTTAGGCAAAAGGACGACTAGCAAGCAAGAATTTGCATCGCGCTTGGGTGTGGGAATTGTGTTAGCAATTTTGGTGGCAGCGATTTATATTTCTGGAGTAATCGGACTGTATAATTACAACCCAAAAGCGGGTTTAATGCTGGTGTTGTTGCTGGTTTTAGCATTTGTATACTGGCGGTTAGAAATTTTGGTGCGATCGCCTTGGGGTAGAATTCTCAAAGCCATCCGCGAAGATGAAGAAATTCCCAAGGCACTGGGAAAAAATGTTTTTTGGTATAAATTACAATCTCTCATGTTAGGAGGTGCGATCGCGGGTATCGCTGGTGCTTTCTTTGCTTGGCAACTTAGTGCCATTTACCCTGATAATTTTCAACCCCAGATCACCTTTGACACATGGATTATGGTGATTTTAGGTGGTTCCGGGAATAATGTCGGCACAATCGTCGGCGCGATAATTTTCTTTGCTTACGATGCGCTGACGCGAGAAGTCTTACCCAGAATCGTTCCCCTTGATGAAGCACGTTTGGGCGCATTTCGCATCATGGTAATTGGACTAATTTTGATGGTACTGATGATTTGGCGTCCTCAAGGTATCTTAGGGAAAAAGGAGGAACTCACCCTTGGTAAATAACTATTCATCCCCGCTTCCCCTTTTGGTAGCCACTGGACTTTCTAAAAGCTTTGGTGGTGTCAAAGCAGTTAATGAGGCGAAAATCGAAGTTCCTAAAGGCAGCATTACGGGTTTGATTGGCCCTAATGGTGCTGGTAAAACTACTTTATTTAACTTACTCTCGAACTTCATTCGCCCCGATAAGGGACGAGTGATTTTTGATGGCGAACCGATTCACAATTTGCAACCATATCAAATCGCCCAGCAGGGAGTAATCCGCACCTTTCAGGTTGCACGGACTCTCTCGCGGTTGTCGGTGTTAGAAAATATGCTGCTGGCGGCGCAAAAACAAACGGGTGAAAATTTTTGGCAGGTGCAGTTACAACCGCACGTTGTCGCTAAGGAGGAAAAGCAACTCGAAGAGCGAGCAATGTTCCTATTAGAATCAGTGGGTTTGGCAAAAAAAGCACACGATTACGCTGGTGGTTTGTCTGGTGGACAACGTAAACTGCTAGAAATGGGACGAGCCTTGATGACTAACCCCAAGTTAATTTTGTTAGATGAACCGGCGGCTGGGGTGAATCCGAAACTGATTGATGATATTTGCGATCGCATTATCACTTGGAACCGCCAAGATGGGATGACCTTTTTGATTATTGAACACAATATGGATGTGGTTATGTCCTTGTGCGATCGTGTTTGGGTGCTTGCGGAAGGGCAGAATTTGGCTGATGGTACACCCGCAGAAATTCAAACTAATCCCAAAGTTTTAGAAGCTTATTTGGGAAAATAAACTTATATGAAATGCCCAACTAATCTTGGCTAAAAGACAAATTAGTATATGCCCAAGAAAATTAGAGAACTGAAAAGTTTATTACTGCGATCGGGGTTTACCTATAAAGCTGCGAAGGGAAATCATAGCAAATGGATACATCCAAAATTATCTAAAGCTATTATCATTGCTGGTAAAGATGGTAGTGACGCTAAACTATATATATTTAGAAAAGCAGGTTAATGAAGCACTAGAAGAATTAAATAAGATAGAAACTGAGGAACAAGAGGAACCAGAACCATGAAATATACCATATTAATTCAATGGTCAAATGAAGATGAATGTTATGTAGTTTCATTACCTGATTTCCCAGATATTATGCAGCCTTGTACTCATGGAGACACTTATGAGGAGGCTTTAAAAAATGCTCAGGAAGTTTTAGAAATGTTAATCGAATCGTACTTAGAAGATGGTCAGCCTTTACCAGATCCACAAACATTAGGTAAGTCTTTAAAAGTGGCTTAATTGTCACCTTTAACTGCCAAAAAGATATGACATTTCTATATTATGGATGTGATTATGTCCTTGTGCGATCGCGTTTGGGTACTTGCCGAAGGGTAGAATTTAGCTGACGGTACGCCAGAGTAGATTCAAACTAATCCCAAAGTTTTAGAGACTTAAACCAACCAACACAACAGATTAGATTTAATAGAAGCAATTTTAGTAAGGGTAGCAGCACAGCAAGAGGCTAATACTCAAGCTATCAATGCTTTGACTGTAAAGCAAGAAACAAACACCGAAGCCATAGCTGAATTAACTATTAAGTTAGAAAATCTTAGTACTAATGTGAATGAACTAATAAAAAATACCAATAGAGTTTTAGGACGTAGTACTGTTTTTGGTGGTCGGGATGTCGAAAAGTTTTATTCCTTTGCGGGGTTGAGGTAGGTTTACTTAAAAAAAACATAAAGAAATAGTGCGGTAAAAAATATATTACTAAGACTAAATAATAAAAGGGAAAAGGTTAAAGGGGAAAGGGGAAAGGGATGAACAGGTCGCTTGA
>CAXUOL010000810.1:0-3367 GCA_964252435.1 uncultured Nostoc sp. | reverse complement strand
CCTCAGCAAAAGAACGTGGTTTTTGATAGTGATGTGTTTTATACCATGCTCCAAAAGAGTGAGTTGGTGCCACCAATGGCATTTTGCCTGTAAGCATCTCAAACATCATGACGCCCAAACTATAAATATCAGCACGGTTGTCTAATTCCTTACCCTCCATCTGTTCGGGAGAAGAATAAGCCAATGTCCCCAAATAAAATTTTGTATGGTCGCCATCTGACTGTAATAATTTAGCAATACCAAAATCTAGAACTTTAACCAATTCTCCGAAACTAGGATCTTGAATCACCAGCATATTGCTTGGCTTGACATCACGATGGATAATTGGGCAAATAGTGCCATCAACTGGGATGCCATCATGGGCACACTGTAACCCCAAGCTGAGTTGACGCGCCATACTGAGAAATCTTGGTAAAGGTAATCGTTGCTTGCGAATAATATTGTTCAGGCTTTGTCCTTGTAAGTATTCCATGACGTAGAAGGGGATGTTATTGTCATCAACGCCATAGTCCATAACTCGGACAATATGGATACTTTTTTGCCCTAGTAAAGCACAGGTTTTTGCTTCTCGCTCAAAGCGGTCTTGCAATCGCATTTTTTCATTTTGGATTGATAGAGCTAGAAACTTAACCGCAACGGGTACACCTCCCAACAATGTATCTTTAGCACGATAAACCCGACCCATTGCTCCAGTACCGATTAACTCTTGGAGTTGGTAGCGTTTGCTGAGTGAGCGACCAATGTTGGGGTCTGACATAGAAAATTCGACTCCAAAAGCAGATTGTAAGTGTTTAGGAGGACAAGTGCATTCAAACTGATATCTGAATTATTGCGCCTAGAAATGACTTTTTATGCTCGTACTGCAAGACAGAAATGGAAGTCAAAAGGCAAAAAGCTTATAAGCTAGGCTTTTGTGCCATTTCCAATAGTTGGTCTATTTACGCGGTGTTGTACTAGCTTTTTCAGTCCTCTTTCAGAAGATTGAAGCCACGATTTGACCGTTTGCAACCGAGACGGTTATTGCAACTGGTACAACATACCAAATCAAACAAGCATAAAGAGTAGATTTTTAATGACGCTTTGTACCATTTTGCACTTTAATTGTGGTGTAGTTTTAGTTTGCCCAATTTTGACTAATGGGCTATCATTCTTGGTGTCTCCCCAACTCTTGGAGACGTTGCTTTGTGTTGGGAGAAGACGGCACTAGTTTAGCTACATGAAACCTTACCTGCCTTTGCAGGTTAACAAGCCCTTAAATTTGCATTAGTCCACAGAGGTAGACTTTGTTTGTGTAATAGCGAATTATATTCGCCCAAGACTTTTAAAACATTTGCTGATTACCTAACAATATTTTTAACCTTCAAGGTCATTCTTGTTATGTAAGGATGCATTATTTATTATTGATAAAACTGTAATAGCCTAAGAGGTAATTTTTCGTTTTTTCTGTTGGTTAGGATATATATCAAAACTTGATTTATTATTCATCACATAGTATTGAATTCGACGTTCGACGATCCCATTAAATCGAGATATAAAATCATAAAAGAAGCCCGGATTTTTTTTGATTTCTGTGAATGCTGTTAACCATTTTCCTTGTTTTATAGGTTCTACAACTTGAAGGTAAGCTAGATTTTTCTTAAAGACTGAGAGATTATAAGATAGAGCACGCATAAGAGCAGGATGTTTTTTTACAACATCTTGTTGCATGAAATATTTAGCAGCTTTGCAAGATTGATTTAGACGTGGTAATTGGCTTTGATATACAAGAGAACCGGAGCGCGAACGGTAGAAATAATAGGGTTTTGGTTCAATAAAAAACCTAGCTCCTTTAATTAAGCATTTCATATCAAGCCAAAAATCTTGACCCATCTTGATTTCATCATCGTACTCAATGCCGTGCTTAACCAGAAATTCTCGTTTAAATAGAGGCTTGCTTAAGCCAAGATGCAATCCTGGTTCTCCGAAGACATCAGTTTCTACAAAATAAACGATATCAATTTGGAGGATTTTATCTATACGTTCTCCACTTTCTTGAATCAATGTACTCCAAGGAGATGTTGTACCGTCTTTGATAAAATAAACATCATCAGCAATCATGTCTGCATTTGTTTTATTTGCCAGAGACACAAGCTTGGACAATCTTTCGGGAGCATACCAATCATCTGAATCAAGTACAGCAATCCATTCTCCTTGGGCTGCTCTGAAGGCGCGATTACGTGCAGCCGCCGCTCCAAGATTTTGCTGATTAACTATCACTTTGAGACGTTGATCGGTGAAACTTTTAGCGACTTCTACAGTTTTATCACTTGAGCCATCATCGACCATGATAACTTCAATGTCAGTGAGTGTTTGCTCTAAGGCTGACTCTATTGCCTTCCCAATATAAGTTTCAGTATTATAAGCAGGGATAATAACGGAGACTTTAGGATTCACGAAACTGAACTCCTGACTACATGGTTAGGTAAAATACTAAAATCCTGACAATAATTTGATCGTTTCTTTTTTACTATACAACTCAGTAGGTCGATGAGAATAAACGATGATATTATGTCCGGCTAATTAGTTATAATTCCCTTTCTCTATACAGAAAGCCCAAAAACCCCTCCCCTCTGCCCCCCTGCGGTCTTAATGATAAGTCTTTAAGCGGACATGATATGAGTGGTTAAAGTTGGGCAGGAGATATTAGGCGTTGGGAAACCAGTGCGCTGCCAGAGTTTTTTGAACGGCGGTTTTTGGCTTAGAAGCACAGCAAAGCGGTGAGATAGCGCTGCTTTTAAGCTGACTGACGCTCTAGGCTAGCTTCCATTGTGTTAGTTAAAAAATGACCAGCCAAAATACCACTACTGAGGTAATATGTATCTTGCGAAATCCGGTGCAGGGTTTCAAAGCCACTACGACGCTGACGATCGCCTAGTACCCAATAACGCTGTACAATAGTATCCAGACCAATCCAGCCTTCCCCTTCAACCTGCCCCAAAATATTATGTTGCAGTAAAAAAGTATACTGACGCTCTCCATCATGCAACCGCCCTTTATATTGCAGAGAGATTTCAGAGCGATCGCTACCTGGGAAAATCAGTTTTGTAGCCATAGTGAACCAGTTATCTCGATTCCAAGCGACCAAGGTCATACCCTTGACGCTAATTGGCATACCATTGCGTTCCAGCCAATTTCCTTCCATTGCCCAGCGTCCTGGTTCCAATAAAAAAGTATGAGCCACCTTTTATTCCCTGTCTTGCTTGAGTGCCGCCAAGACTATAGTTATAGCAGTAATCAGTTAGGAGTAGAGACGCGATTAATCGCGTCTCTACAGGAGTGCTGAGTTGCAAGTGAAGAATGAAGAAATTTTTTATAAAGAAGGGGAAGG
>CAXUOL010000809.1:0-3372 GCA_964252435.1 uncultured Nostoc sp. | reverse complement strand
GTCTTTCTCCTCTGCCCCTCTGCCCCTCTGCCCCTCTGCCTCTTGTGTCCCATGCTCAGTACGATATCATCTACATCGGCGGCGCATTAGGCGCAATACATGCAGCACTGATGGCAAAACTCGGATATAAAGTCTTGCTGGTGGAACGAATGCCCTTTGGACGAATGAACCGAGAATGGAATATTTCGCGCGACGAGATTCAAAGCTTGGTTAACTTGGGTTTAGTCACCCCCGCTGAGTTAGAAACCATCATTGCTAGGGAATACAAAGACGGATTCAATAAGTTTTTTGATGCTAATAATCCAGCCAAACTGCGATCGCCTGTCCTCCACACACCCACAGTCCTAAATTTAGGTTTGGATTCCGAAAAATGGCTCCAAATGTGTGGGCAAAAACTGCAAGCGGCAGGTGGTGAAATTTGGGATGAAACAGAGTTTATCCGTGCAGATATTGATATATCACAAGTAGTTTTGCAAGTCAAGCACTTGCCCAGTCAGATTGAGAAGCAAGTAAGTGGACGACTGCTAATAGATGCAATGGGAACTGCGTCCCCCATCGCTTGGCAATTAAACGGTGGTCGTGCCTTTGATAGTGTCTGTCCGACAGTGGGAGCGGCAATTGAGAGCGGATTTGAGCCGGGAGTATGGGATTCCCAATATGGGGACGTTCTTTACAGTCATGGGGATATTTCGCGGGGAAGGCAGTTGATTTGGGAATTGTTTCCCGCAGCTGATGATGAACTGACGATTTATTTATTTCATTACCACGAAGTCAATGCTGAAAATCCCGGTTCCTTGCTGGAGATGTACGAGGACTTTTTCACAATTTTGCCAGAGTATCGCAGGTGCGATATGGACAAATTGGTGTGGAAGAAGCCGACATTTGGGTATATACCAGGGCATTTTAGTGTAGGAAGTCGCGATCGCACAGTTGCCTTCGATCGATTGATTGCGATTGGCGATGCTGCATCACTCCAATCTCCCCTCGTCTTCACCGGTTTTGGTTCCCTAGTTCGCAACTTAGAGCGCTTAACAACGCTGTTGGATACTGCCCTCAAACATGACTTATTGAGTTTCCGCCACTTGAACCAAATTCGCGCCTACCAAAGCAACGTTTCCGTGACTTGGCTATTTTCCAAAGGCATGATGGTGCCCACAGGGAAATTTTTACCGCCCCAGCGGATTAACTCTATGCTCAACACCTTTTTTGGGCTGTTAGCAGATGAACCGCCAGAGGTGGCAGATAACTTCATCAAAGATCGGTGTGATTGGTTAACCTTTAACCGTTTAGCACTGAAAGCAGCTAAGAAAAATCCTGCCTTGCTTTTATGGATTTGGGAACTTGCTGGCCCTAGAGATTTAGGGCGATGGCTTGGTAGTTATTTTAACTTCGGTAGTCATGCCCTGATTAGTGCTTTACTAAGTCCGTGGTTCCCGCGTTTCTTGAACCGGGTAGGTTTTTGGCTAGAACCCCGAAATCCAGGCTTGTGGCTGTGGTTATTGGCGATTAATTATGCGATCGCCACAGGCAAACCGCGATCGCCCAGCCAGGTAGCAAAATCCAACCCAGAAGCCATAATTCCGAAGTCAGAAGCAAGGATTCTGAATTAGGAATGGGGCATTAATCACTTGTACAGACGCGATTAATCGCGTCTCTCCTAACTCTTGGGGCGAAAATTCGGCAGTTCTACAGATGCCAATGATTTACGCCCCTTGGGTGGACGCTGGGGATAAACTACTGGTGAAGGTGAATTGTCATCATTGGTGTTATCACCTAATGACTCTGAAGACAAATTACTTGCTGACAATTGTGAAACTTCTGACCAGTAGTCTTCAGTTTCTCCAACAGGCGTTTCGGTGTGAGATGAAGTAGAGGAAACCAGTAAGTCATTGGCTGGTGAAAGCATAGAATCCGTCCTCCAAGAAGTAGAGGTAGTTGCAGGAGGATTAATTTCTGCTTCCAAATGTTCCTCCTGTGGATTTTCTAGTTCCTCATCGTCTTCTAAGATTGTTGCTAAAGTCTCCCAAATAGGAACATCACTAACATCCGTTTTCGCAGCAGGTGGTGCTGATGTAGATGTAGGTTGGGAGGTGAAAAACATTTGGATTAGACTATCTAATTGCTGATCTAAATTTGATGAACCCGAAGGTGAAACCGCTTCAGTTGTATCTGGTGTATCTGGAGAATCATCAACTTCTGGAGATGGCGCGGGTTGTGTTGGCGTGTCTTTCTTAACTGTCCAGTTCCAAGGAGATGATGGCGGTGTCGCAGGGGCTTCATTTCTTTGGAATGGGATTGGTGTTGAGGGTTCACCCCAAGAATTATCTAGATCGTTACTTAAGGATTCTTCTTCTACTGACCAAGGTTGAATTGGCTGTGCGTTAGGAAACAAAGACCGAGCTTTTCTAGAAAATCTTCCTTGGCTACTAGTTATGTCTTTAGGATGTTTTGCAGCATCTTCTAAGGAGTCATAGTTAGGAACCGATGTATCTAGACATTTTTCCAAAGCTGCTTTGAATTGCAGCGTCTGGCGTTGTTGTCGCATCAGTCTAGTACGTAATTCCCGACAAACATTTTCTGACTGCAATAACTGCTGAGATTGTTCGTTGTTATTAGTGTGTAGCAACGTACATTCTCGCTCTAACTGGGCAAGGCGTTGTTGGCTAATTTGTAGCTGTGCTTTATAAGTATCAGTGAAAATTTCCTGACGTTGAACAGTTTGTACAGCAGTTTCTAATTGTTGAAATAAAGATTTTATCTGTTCTTGAGCCGCAGCTAGTTCCTGAGTGTGTTGGTTGAGCATCGACTCACTAACGCTAGAACGCGTTTTCTGCCACTGCAAAACCTTTTCTGACTCAGCTAGGTTGTCTTTTAGCTGCTCCACTTGTTCATACAATTTATTGTTAGCCGCACCTAATTCTTCGTTCAATGCCAGCAGTTTCTGAAATTCCGAGTCAATAAGTGCTTGTTTGCCGCTTTCAGGCTCTGCAACCCAGTCTTGCTGGGTGGTATCTTGTAAAAATTGTGTATCTTCAGCTGGCATGAGGAGTGGCAGTTTTTTAACTGTCATATTGTCATTAGGCACAACTGAGTAAAAGGGACAACTCGCCTGCTCTGATTGTGGCGAATTAGCAGAATTTAGGGATTCCATCACAGCCCCCTTGTTTGAGGTGTCAGCTTCATTCATCACTCTTGACTCACCTGCTTAAAAATATTCAGCAGTGCTGGCATTAGCATTGCTTATCAACTGTGTCTAATCAGGGTTTGCTCTAG
Source organism: uncultured Nostoc sp. (assembly GCA_964252435.1). GTDB lineage: Bacteria > Cyanobacteriota > Cyanobacteriia > Cyanobacteriales > Nostocaceae > Nostoc. The sequence goes on along the minus strand of CAXUOL010000809.1, from coordinate 99 downwards.
AAGCTAAGTTTAACTCTCTCCAAGCACCAGCAATTAATCATCAATTGGTGTTCCCCATTTTGTATCTAGACTGATGCCGTTATAACACTATGATGCTCT
>CAXUOL010000808.1:0-3375 GCA_964252435.1 uncultured Nostoc sp. | reverse complement strand
TCCAACGCTTCAAAGGTTTGGGTGAAATGATGCCACAACAACTCTGGGACACCACCATGAACCCAGAAACTCGTAAAATGAAGCAAGTTGAAATTGAAGATGCCGCCGAAGCCGATCGCATCTTCACAATTTTAATGGGCGATCGGGTCGCACCCAGACGAGAATTCATCGAAACCTATGGCTCTAAACTCAACTTTACCGATTTAGATATCTAAATACCAGCAGTCCTAAATCATTCGTAAAAAACAAGATCCCCGATTTCTTTGAGAAATCGGGGATCTTTAGCTTTCAAGTATTGCTTGACATTACTGCAACAGATTTTAGTAAAGACTTTATATCCAAAATCTTATAAAAACTACCTCTTTTGGTTGATGACAAATTATGTATTTTATAAAAAGTTTGGATTAATATTTTTTTTTACTACAAACTATGTCGTTAGATGAGTAACTATATCCATAAATTCATAAACTATTGTTAATAATTCCTTATTTAACTGGATCTAGACAAAGCTATGAAAGCGAGCAAAGGCATAGTAAGAAAAGCATTGTTCAATATTATTGGCATCGGTAGCTTAGTTGCTCTGTCTGCCTGCGCTCAACCTGTTGCAGAAACTCCTACAGCAACTGTCCCTTCAACAACTGTGCCGCCCGTCACGCCAACTCCTACTGCTACTATTGCCACCCAAAATTTAGCAGAATTGGCAAAGTCAGCAGCTAGTCAAGGACAGTTTAAAACTCTCATCCAAGCAGTGCAAGCTGCCGGATTAACTAAACAATTGGCTACACCAGGCCCTTATACAGTATTTGCACCTACTGATGCCGCGTTCTCTGCTTTACCAAAAGCTACTCTAGACCAACTCTTACAGCCAGCAAACAAACAACAATTAGTCAAGCTTCTGTCCTACCACGTCATACCTGGGGGAATTACCTCCCAGCAATTGACATCTGGAGAAGTTAAAACAGTTGAGGGGAGTCCCGTTAAAATCACAGTTGATCGTGCCAGCAACTCAATCACAGTCAACAACGCTAAGGTGACTCAGCCAGATATCCCAGCTAGCAACGGCATCGTTCATGTAGTTGACCAGGTACTTGTGCCACCTAATTTTCCTGCAAGTCTAAACACCACCCCAATACCACGCTAGTTCTGCAAAGTTCATAGTCTCCAGTTTTCAACTTTGAAAGCCACTGTGATTTTGAATTAATCTCTAATAATCAATTAAAAAAAATTAAGTTGACTTGTCATACAAGTGATAAGTTTACACTACAAAATTACAGGCACTTCAAATTTTGCGCTTGCGAAACCATATAATTTACCAATTGTCAATATTGTCGAAACAATCAATGCTCGATTGTTAGCAAAACTACCAACTTTATTAGAAAGTTAGTCCAGATAATACTCTTTGCTCTGACTCGCTGATTAATTTGAACCACCAGCGAGAAACACATTTGCTATGCTTTAAGAAAATAACTAAATATCATCTATCCAACAGCAATTAATAAGTATTTTGAGGATTTCTCATTATCAAATGACAGAAAATTACCGAAATAAAAGTATTGAAATTTACAATGGGTTTACGCAAAAAATTTTGTAACTAAATTATCAGGTAATCTGCTGGGTTCTCTGTGTTCAAGGTAATAGCTGTTGAAAGTACACACCATAAGGCTGAAAACTTGTTAATATCTTCATGTAGTGCCGTGGCGATCGCGATCCTATCGTATGTATCTAATGTACTTTTGCCTAAGATTAAGACGAGATTGGCAAATTTGCAGGACAAATTGTTTTTGAATTGATTAAAATATCCTTGTATACAATAAAAAAAGTTTGTCAAGTTTCATAGGGCTGAAATCACCACAGTGCGCTAACGTGTGAATAAGACCAAATTAGTAAACCTAAATTGATCTGCGATGGATCGATTCTGCCACCGCCTCAACTCCTCAGTTAAGGTAGTTAGTACGCAGAAGGTCAACTGCTTTCAGGCAAGCACCACCGTTGTTGTATTTACCCAAGGACAATACCCGTTTTAGTCTAAGGGATGCTTAATTTATGAAGGAAATGTAAAAATGGGTAGGTTAAGACAAATAGTCTGAGTTAACATATAATTCACTCTTTCTCAGTAATTAACGTTGTGTAAAATACATGAGATTCCGCAGGAGCAAGCGTACTTACTTCGTAATGTAATAAGAGCGTCACTGCAACTCCGAAAAGTGGAAAAAAAATTTCCGGGTATAAATCCCGTTTTCAATGTCTTTTTGGTGAAAGTAGCTAAAAGTTGCTTAATGAATTCATGATTAATACACAAAAAGAGTGCAATTTCTGTGAAACAGGCTACAATCGGAAGAGTCTTTATACGAAAATCTGCCAACAGTCTGAACTAATTTGTATAGAGTGGCAATTTTTTTGATAAAGGCGAGTATTTTTTTTGACCAGTTAGTTGAAAGCAATATGTGATAGCAACACATATAACATTTACTAAAGTGAGCAAGTCACTTTTAGTAATCGCTTAAACTAAAGTAAAAAGCCTCCGACTGGAGGTATAAAACGTCCGAAAATATCTCTGGCAAATTTGCTAAAAAGCTTATTTTCGGTTGGCAATTGGCTCGTTTAAAAGAGCGCTAAACACATCTTGAGTAATTGATTCTGCAAGGAGCATGAGGAACGCGGCATGAACCAGGCTAACAACGTACTCGAAAGCATATATCAGCCTGACCTAGAAATAATAAATCAGCCTGAGCTCGAGTTAGAAGAACTCTTAATAGACGATGAAGAGGACTTGCTGATCATCGATGAAGGTGACGAGGAATTTTTAGAGCCTCAGTCTGATGAGGACGACGCAAAGTCTGGAAAAGCCGCTAAATCGCGTCGTCGGACACAAAGCAAGAAAAAGCACTATACCGAAGATTCAATTCGGCTTTACTTGCAAGAAATTGGTAGAATTCGTCTGTTGCGGGCAGACGAAGAAATTGAACTGGCGCGGAAAATAGCCGATTTGCTGGAATTAGAGAGAGTCCGCGAAAGACTCTCGGAGCAATTAGATCGCGATCCTCGAGATAGTGAATGGGCAGAAGCAGTACAACTGCCACTACCAGCCTTTCGTTATCGCCTCCATGTTGGTCGTCGGGCGAAAGACAAGATGGTGCAATCTAACCTCCGTCTTGTAGTTTCAATTGCTAAGAAATACATGAATCGTGGTTTGTCGTTCCAGGACTTAATTCAGGAAGGCAGTCTCGGTTTGATTCGTGCCGCTGAAAAGTTTGACCACGAAAAAGGTTATAAGTTTTCTACTTATGCTACATGGTGGATTCGTCAAGCAATTACCCGTGCGATCGCAGATCAATCCCGCACAATTCGCCTTCCAGTTCACCTTTACGAAACCAT
>CAXUOL010000807.1:0-3380 GCA_964252435.1 uncultured Nostoc sp. | reverse complement strand
GGGTAGAACCCAGATTTTGACAGGTTTAACTACGTTGTTTAAAAAGGCAGAAACAATACATGCTACACCGCAAGATTTATCAACTGTGTTGCGATGGGCGCGAGGTATGTGTTTTCTTGCGGGACCAGCAACGCTGGATTGAACGCGCCCGCATCATAGACATAGAGGGAGATTTAGTGACCCTACGCTATGAAACAGAAGAAGAGGACGAAGTTTGCTCTTGGGAAGAAATGGTTCGCCTTGAGAGCATTGGTGCTGTAACGCAAAAATTGGCTTCAGTACCACGCGGTAATGTAGAACCTCTGATGACTGAAGATTGTCCCGAAGCAGAGCGCATTCACAACCGTTACACTGACTCGAATCCAGAATAAATAATCAGTGCTGAGTGCTGAGTATCGAGTGCTGAGTAATAAATCCTAACTCAGGACTCAGAACTCAGGACTCAGGACTAGATAAACCTTCAAAGGCAGGACAGTAACCTTCGAGAGTTACCTTAAAGTTATACAACGGGGAAGCTGGGTTCCAACACCGCTGCCCCCTTTGATGTCGGCAAGTACCACAACAGTCTACATCTGCCCATGTATAGCGATCGCTATTTTGGTTGAGCAGTTCTCGTTGAGACAATCCCCTTAAAACTAGTTCTTCCCCTTGCCAACGAGCTTCGATTAAACCAGTATCGGCAAATTGCCGCCAACGCTGATCGGCAGTAATCACATTGGGTAGGGTGATTGTGATTACTGTTCCTAACTCTGTCAGTTCGCCTTCGTAGTTAGTCTCAGGTGCTGCTGGTTGTAAAAATGTGTCGCCGATGGGCAGTTCTACTAAGGTATCAGCCGCCGGAGAATGTACGTGATAGCGATTTTGCAACTCTTCTAAGCTAGTCAGGTCTGCCAAGTAGGCAGGGGAACCGTGGACAAAAATCACGTGCTGGGGTCGCAAATTATGAATTAGCTGCGTAGTACCAGGGCCATCGCTATGTTGAGCTAAGAGATAAGTTTCAAGAGTGGTGGGCGCTAAATATTCTTTGTTAACTTTTATATCAATTTTTTCTGGTAGGAGAATCAGCCAAGGCCCGGTGTCTAATTGGCAGTGTTCGCCTAAATCAGATGTCGAGTCGGTGAGGACAATACAAGGTGACTTACCTACACTGAAACGATGTTCTGGTAGGAGACGACGCACGCGGGGACGCACCCGTTCATCCCAAAACAAGGGTTGATGGCGGGCGAAGTTCTGCACTGATGGGGGGAGATGGGATAGCAGTTCAAGATATGCATCACATCCAGTGGCGACAGCACCATCTACCCAGATATCTAAATCTCGTCCGGTGAAGTGGTGATGCGATCGCAAGAGCATTAATAATTCTTGACCTAATCCTAAAGCCGGGGTGGGAAGAATTACAGAACAATGGTCAGCGATCGCTCGATTAATTCGCTCGGCTAATTGATTTTCTTGGTTGCGGCGATGGGGATGACGGGATGTCCCATAACTACCTTCAATGATTAGCACATCCAAGTCTAAGCCCCGCAGTTCCTCTAAACGCAAACCTTCTACTAGTCGGGAGTTTGATAAGAAAAAGTCTCCTGTATATAGTAGCTTGTAAGTACGCTGCTGGGTAGTGTAGGTGAGGAGAATTGCCACTGCTCCTGGTAGATGCCCTGCAGGAAATAATTCTGCCACCAAACCATCTTGGAATTCCACAGGCGATCGCAATGGCAAGGCATGACAAAATTGGGAAATTTCCTTCGGGTCTTCGTCTACCCAATTCAGTGGTAGTAACTTGCTAGTTACCTCACTACCATAAATAGGTAACTTTGGAAAAGTTTTATGCAGCGCTAGTAAGCCTTTAGCGTGATCTGGGTGGGCATGACTAATCAAAACTAAATCTGCTGGTAGGGGCGAACTACTTCCACGTACCGACTTATTAAGCCCCTTAGCCAGCGATGAAATATCCTCCAAACCACAGTCTAGGAGGATGCGGTGTGGCCCCATTTTCACCAATAAACATACGCCCTCATTGTCATGCTGGACACTATAGGGCAAACATTCTAATTCACTACTCGCTTCTGCATCTACGCGAGAGGATGCCGATAGATTATCCCTCATGCTCTCCTCCCCTCAAACCTCATCATCATGGACATATCCCAAAAGCCAAAAGTTACACAAATTTTGGTTTTGTGACTTAGGGGTAAGTTTTATCGTGCGCCCCTACACCCTGAGAATACGGATTTTTGATTGGGGAGGACGCCTGCACCGAACCCGCACTGGTTCGGAAAGCTGGGCTAACGAGAAGCTATCAAACTAGTAGCTCAAGGAGTTTGCCTCTAGTTTCTTTTCCCTTTACAAGTTTTGAGCGCTCTTAGCTAACTCACCCTCCGGGAAGTTGATCGAGCGTCTACAGATTTATCTCAATGTGCGGAGCCATTGCCATGATAGTTATCTGAATCATAGAATCCATTTTTCGTGCCAAAAAATAAGCACGAAAGTGTAAATATAACTGTTAATCCAGCTAGAATCAGCTTTACATCCATTTGTCTGCTGCCCCTTACTCAAAGACTTTCCTATATTAATTTAGTGCTTCCGCAATCAAACGGAATCACTAGAAAATCTTTACTATGCTTATATGGATTGGGCAATAGGTAAATTTACCGCAATCAGTTCAGATTGTAGAACCTTTCGGTTCACCTGTCTATCTATCTAGATGTAAAACAAGATGACAGCAGAAGCAATTTTCTACAGCCCGTAAAAATCCTCATCTAAAATCTGCTCAATCGAAAAAGGACAAACCGTGGGATACTCACTTTCTTGCGGTATCCGAATCCCAAACTTAGCCAGCTTACCTTCCTTAATTGCTAGCTTACGAGCATCTGGGTAGGCTTTTTCCATCGCCTCTACTAGAAAACTTTTGAGAGAAGGAGTATCTGCCAAATTATTCAGAACTCGCTGACGGTGTTCCAATATTGAACTATACCAGCTGACTTTCATGCTATCAGGGACATCATACTGAACCCTTAACTTGAGTAAATGCGCTAATAAAATTGTCAGATTGCTTTTGAGCGCATTTTTCTCTGCCTTACCCAAATCAACTAGTTCTGCAATCAAATGCTGAATATCCAACGCCTCAAATTCATGGTTTTGTAACTGTTGAATGGTTTGCTCAATCCATAATTGTAAATCGCGATCGTATAGCGGGTTAGGCATTTCTCAGATTAACTCCTAACTATTCAACATTCCAGCTAACCCGGAAGTTTATTCGATCATAGCGATGAAAGCGATCGCACTTAGAGGATGTTTGAAAAGTCATGAGTTGGATGTATCAAATAGTTTTTACCCCACCTTAACCCTCCCCGGATGTATTGGGGAGGGAACTAGATTTTTCGTTT
>CAXUOL010000806.1:0-3383 GCA_964252435.1 uncultured Nostoc sp. | reverse complement strand
TTATGACTAGCAAACCCGTCATCTCTGTTAAAAATCTCGACCACTATTTTGGTCATGGTCAACTTCGCAAACAAGTTCTCTTTGATATCAACCTGGATATTAACGCTGGCGAAATTATTATTATGACTGGGCCTTCTGGTTCTGGTAAAACTACACTTCTCACCTTAGTCGGTGGCTTGCGTTCTGCCCAATCCGGCAGTTTACAGATATTAGAACAAGAACTGTGTGGCGCGAACAAAGCCCAACTTACCCAAGCGCGACGTAGTAACGGTTATATTTTCCAAGCGCACAACTTGCATGGTAGCCTAACAGCACTCCAGAACGTCAGAATGGGTTTGGAAGTACATAATAATATTTCGCCAGCAGAAATGAAAACTCGGTCAGCCCAAATGTTGCAAGAGGTAGGATTGGGAGAGCGCCTCAATTATTATCCTGATGATTTATCTGGGGGACAAAAACAAAGAGTTGCGATCGCTCGTGCATTGGTTGGTCGTCCTAAAATAGTCTTAGCAGATGAACCTACCGCCGCCCTTGACAGTAAATCGGGACGAGATGTGGTCAACCTGATGCAAACACTAGCTAAAGAACAAGATTGTACCATTCTCTTGGTTACTCATGACAACCGCATTTTAGATATTGCCGATCGCATTGTCTACATGGAAGATGGCAAGTTAGTAAATGACAGTGCTGTTGTTGCAGCATCTTAAGCAAATCACAAATTAAATAGGATTGCTATAGGAATTTTGTCGGGGCATTTATTTGTATGACCCTACGAAAATATACTGATTTATTGCCGATAAAAAATTCTTGCCAATCCCATTTTGAAGCTGCGAATCAGACTTTTTAAAGATGAGGTTTTTTCTGCTATTTCTAAGGATTGTACTCAAATTCGCTTTGCGATCGCTCCCCTATCCAATCTCCTCCGGGGGTTTGTCCGACTTCGTAGCTATAGCCAACATCCCAAAAGCTGATACTATAGTAAGTACAATTAGCTAAACACTGATTCATAAACTGGCTGAGTTTACGGCTATTGTAGCGAACATCAGCAAATTCAATTGTTCGCTTCTCCAATAAAACCATCGTTGCTGCTTGCAGTGCAAGTTTAATGGCAGTCGTTTTGCTTTTAGCTAATGCACCCACAATTTGATGTTGGTAAGTGTAATTATATCCACCGTAGTAGTAACCGTAGTTGGTAATTGGGGTGAGTTTGTCTAAGAGAATTTGAACTTCAGTTATCAGAGTTTGAGTTGCTTGGGTTGGCGATTCTTTGCAGATAATTTGTGTTGTGCGTTGATGGCGGCTGCGATTATCATAGCTTACTTGATCGGGGACAGTGGGGGCAAGACAAAAATAGTGGCGATCGCTAGTTTCACCAACCACAATGGAAACGGAAAAATATAAATGTTCCCACTCAAAGTATTGATGTGCTGTTTTGGGAACAGATAAATTATATGCTTGAATATTTTGCAGATGTTTTTTAACTAACTGCTGGAGTTGTTGATAGTAACCAAGGCGTTCATTAGCAATACTTAGTGAGGGTCAATAATAACTTGTAGTGTTGCTAGAATTTGCTCTGTTCTTGGTTGCATAGTCTAATAATAAGTAGGTTTTACTTTTCGCAGATAGTCTCTACATTAATAGAATGACTGTTTTATAACGATGCTTGTAGCAAAGTAGATTGAAATGGTTGCAACAGAATACCAACAATTTTATCAACATCATTGATGTAGTATTCAACTATATCAATGTATGCTGTTAGTCCTTCCAAGATTAAAAATCGCCAGTTGGTTCCACTAGTGACAACTCCATAGATTGTCTTAACTTCTTGTTCAGTTTTTTGATTGAATAATTGGGCAGCTATCATAGTGGCAATACATTGTCCTAAACCACCTTTGATATTTTCATTCTTCGCCTCAATAATTGTAAGTACAGGCGCTTTAATGTAGAACTGTTCTTCAGAACCACAGAGAATGAAATCACAAAATCCATTCAATCCTTTACTACTATCTACATCAAAATCTGTTCCAGAAAACAGTGATATTTGATAATTTAACTGCCGTCTAACTTCCGTAAGAACTGGCATAATTAGTAATTCGGAACGGGCTTTTTCAGTGTTGATGGCAGTTGCTAGTTGAGTATATTCTTCTAAGAGCGTGGTTAAGGTAGCGGAAGGTTGAATAGGCGACACATTTTTAAATAGATTGCGCTTTTCATCAATTACAAGTTGAAACGTTTCTCGAACTTTGGCAAGTGTGAAATCACTGTATGCCATCTGCAATATCCTCAATTATTTACAAGTTATACCAATTATCTAAAATCCGGCAACAAATTCAAACTCTAAAACCCCCACTAAATCTGACGGATATTAATTACGAATTACGTTAGTTTAGCGGAGCATAGGGCGTGTTTTCAAACTATTTATTTAGCCTCTTAACTTTTTAGATCCCCCTAAATCCCCCTTAAAAAGGGGGACTTTAAGAGACTCTTTGCCCCTCTTTGTAAGGGGGGAATTGGGGGGATCTAAGACTTTGAAAACACGCCCTAGCCCATTACGAATTATGAATTAATATTAACTCTAGCGGCTGCGCGGACAATTCGGTTACTATCTTCAGCAAGTTGCTGGCGTAAAACGCTTGGAGTCCCAGAATTATCAGCAACGGCGTAGCGTTCCAGCCAGGATGCAGACTGCGCTGCTTGAGTCAAGGCTTCATAGGGAGTTAGCGGGTGGAGGAGTGTCACAAACCGCACAAAGGCATTTTCTGAACTCGCGTATTCTGCAAGTATGCTTACTAAATCATCAGTGCTGGGGTTGTAGAGGCGGTTGAGTCCGCGCAAGGTAGGACTAGTTTGGCGAGTGGTGGGTTGGACAACTAAATCGCGGAGGGTTTCGCGGATGGATGCAGGGGTGTTGGGATTTTGAGCAACTGCGCGGCGGACTTCAACTTTTTCATCGTTTGCCAATTGTGTCAAGATTATTTCAGGTAGCTGAGAATTGCTAGCCGCAGCAGTGCGTACACTGGAGTTTTCATCACCTGCAAGAAGTTGTAAAACAGTAATTGGTGTATTGGGGTTAGTCGCTACTTTGATTCGCACCTGTACTTGTTCACCTCGCGCTAATAATCCCAAAACGCCTACAGGTGAATTGATTGCACTCGCAACAGCTTCACGCACGGATATTTCCGTATCTTCTGCTAAACGCAACCACAACGCCTCCGTCAAATTGGGGTGGCGAACTAAACAAACACGCACTTCTACAGAAGGGTCTTGGACAAGAATACCCAGCAATTGCGGTGTTAAGCTGGGATTGTACGCAAGCGATCGCACTATACTAAGCTGTTCCACATCTAAGTTGCATAAATGCTAAATTAGATATATTCAAGTAA
>CAXUOL010000805.1:0-3395 GCA_964252435.1 uncultured Nostoc sp. | reverse complement strand
TCTTTTCCCTCAATTCTTGCCAGAAGTTGACTGCAATAATTCCAGATAGAGAAATCACCATAATTGCGATCGCCCAAAACCATGCTTCATTCATTGCTCCCGCTTCCACTGCAAAATAAATCGCCATTGGGATTGTCTGCGTTTGTCCGGGAATGTTACCAGCTAGCATCAACGTCGCGCCGAATTCTCCCAAAGCACGGGCAAAAGCTAACATTGTGGCGGCGACAATGCCGGGTAGTGCTAGGGGTAAACTGATGCGCCAAAAGATTGTAGCTTCAGTTGCACCAAGGGTTCTAGCTACTCGCAGTAGATTACCATCTATTTGTTCAAATGCTCCCAGTGCAGTTTTATACATTAAAGGGAAAGAAACTACCGTGGCTGCGATCGCTGCGCCATACCAAGTAAAGACGATGGTGAAGTCAAAAGTCTCCATGAATTTCCCTACAGGGCCATTTTTGCCAAAAAATAGCAGCAACAAGAACCCGACAACCGTGGGCGGTAAAATCAAGGGCGCAATAAAGATACCCTCAATCAACGATTTACCTTTGCCACGATATCCCAGCATCCAGTAGGCAGCAGCGATACCCAAAAAGAAGGTGATAAATGTGGCAAGTAATGAAGTTTTGAGTGATATCCAAAGAGGCGATAAATCCAATGGCATAGTTGCGTAGGGAAGAATTAGCTCAACTAATCCCTAATTTACCAACTTTGGCTTGAATATGTTGGAAAAAGTTGGTAAACTACATCACAATCAAGGAAATCCCAAAAACTATCCAAACTTTAAATAAGATTCGCCTTCAGTTGGGTATCAAATATCAGAATTCGATACGGTTTGTTATCATTTGATACTCATCTTAAAACCAACTGGTAAAATTGTTGGGAATTACCGAAGCGTAAAAACCTTAGCAAACACATCCTGTTAGCAGTATCTAATGCTACCGTCAACAGAAAGTGCATCCTCCTCCTACCAACAATCAAAAAAAACCCCAAGACCTTTTCTTAGTATGCGGACTCAAAAGTTTAGGACAACATTGCGTTGCAATCCTCAAGGAATACGATGTTAAAGTCAGCGCCATTGAGGATGTGCAGCCCGAACATTGGGAAGTCCCTGAAGTACCTAACTTACTAGAAAAGTTAATCGTAGGAGACTGCCGCCAGCCAAGTATTCTAGAGCAGGCATGTATAAGGCAGTGTCGTTCAATACTTTTAGTAACCAGAAATGAACGGATAAATATAGAAGCTGCCTTTGCAGCACGCCGTCTTAATCCGCACGTTCGCCTGATTGTACGTTCTGATAAACAAAATTTCAACAAACTCTTGTGGGAAAATCTCGGCAATTTTGTTGCCTTTGAACCTACTCATCTTTCAGCTCATGCCTTCGCTCTGACAGCCCTTGGTTCTGAAGCTATCGGATATTTCACCTTAGAAGGGCAACTGTTGCAAGTGATAAAGCACCAGGTACAAGCAAAGGATAGCTGGTGTAATGGCAAGCCAGTACATAGAATAAATCTGACAACTCGCCGCATCTTGAGTCACAAACCTGTTTCATCTAAGCCAAGCAAAGAATTGTTTGGCTGGAACCCAGAGGCAGAAGTGCAGGTAGGAGACACGCTAGTTTACATTGATGTGGCATACGAACTGGCTTTATCTGAGCAAAACCGCCAATCTCATAGCCAAAAGTGGCAGTGGCAACAGTTTATCCAAGGTATCACAGCGAAAAATCTCAAGGATAAAATAGTGCAATTTTGGCAATCTTACTACCAAAGCCAAAATCAAATCCGGCGAATTGCGACAATCTATGCGATTACTGTACTCATTCTGTGGCTTGTTGGAATAATTCTTTATCGCTTATATTATCCTGAAATTACCATCCAAGAAGCTTTTTATGCGACAGCAATTTTGCTCTTGGGAGGATACGGAGATTTATTTGGCGGTGTTGAGTTTGCAGCGCAATCAAAACCCTCAGACGCTATCCCTTGGTGGTTGCGGTTGTTTAGCCTGGGACTAACGTTGACAGGTCAAGCTTTTGTGGGGGTATTATATGCACTGCTGACAGATGCTCTTGTCACTTCAAGATTCCATTTTTTCAATTCCCGTCCTCCCATACCACAACGCAACCATCTGGTAATTATTGGCTTAAATCGTTTGGGACAGAAAGTAGCTGCTCTTTTGCAAGAACTGAACCAGCCGTTAGTAGGAATTCATCCTACCACTCTCGACCAAGAAACTTTACCTGATATGCCCCTTATCGTTGGCAATGCTACCGAAGCACTCACGAAGGTGAATCTCTCCCATGCCAAAAGCATCATTTTAGTTGGGGACGATAATATGGAAAATCTGGAAATTGGTTTGATGGCTCATGCAATGAACCCCGCCACTAACTTGATTATCCGTTCTCAAGACCGCCAATTTAGTGATAATGTCGCCCCTCTGTTCCCTTATGCTCAAGTTATATGTGGCGCGGCTTTGTCGGCAGAAGTCTTTGCTTGTGCTGCTTTTGGAGAAAATGTTCTGAGCTTGTTTCACTTGAACGAGCAAATAGTCATGGTGACGGAATACAAGATTGAAGATGGCGATACCTTGAATGGATTGCTTTTATCTGAAATAGCATCTGGTTACAGTGTTGTACCGATTCTCTACCAGAAATATCAGCAAGACAATTACTCTTTAATGCCCTGGTATGATGTTAAGCTTGATGCTGGCGATCGCTTGATTGTTTTAGCCACAAGCAGTAGTTTGCAGCGAATTGAATGGGGTGAAATGCTGCCTCGTCTTTGGCAAGTGCAGATTGAAAAAGCTCTGACTACAAATGCAATTATCTATGGTGCTGAAGAGATAGTTTTGATTACAGGATGTAGTTCCACTACCGCTAGGCAATGGATGAATAATTTGCCTAGAGTGTTGCCAATACCACTTTATAAACATCAAGCTCAACGTCTCGTGCGCGAGTTAACAAAAGTGCAAGTTTTGGCAAATGTTATCTATATTGGGCAACCTTGAATTTTCCACAAGTAGAAGTCATATCATGTCCAGTTAAACACTTATAATATCTGTAGTAGCGCGACATGCTTAAAATGTTGGGTTTCACAGGTGTTCAACCCAATCTACTAGCGCGACATGCTTAAAATGTTGGGTTTCAAAAACTTAGGAAAACCAAAATTCAATAATTAACAGAATTACTCAACCCAATAAATTAAGCTTGCCGTGCTACTACATTGATAAATTTTATTACAAGTAATAACCCTAAATTGATATCATCTCATCTGCGGATAATTATAGGATTTTAGACTAGACATCTTGCATAAGTCGAATAGACCCCCCTTAATCCCCCCGATATATTGCTACGGTGTATACACAAGTCGAATTACCCCCCTTAATCCCCCCTTATAAAGGCT
>CAXUOL010000804.1:0-3396 GCA_964252435.1 uncultured Nostoc sp. | reverse complement strand
ACTGTTAAAACTCACGTTCGCAATATTTTGAATAAGCTATGTGCCGATGACCGTACCCAAGCAGCAGTCCGCGCCTTGCGTTCTGGGTTAGTTGGATAAATTTAATTTTGGTGTGGATCAATTGAGGATAATCAAGGGAAACTCACAACTTTGAAAAGTTATATTTTCAAAGTGAATGGCTTCTCTGATTTTCTCTTATTTATTAGGTGGGATAAACATCAGATTATCTCGCCATTCAAATATATAAAAACAAAAGTCAAATATGGCTGAGATTGGTACGGACAAACTTAAACTCATGGTGGTAGATGATGAGCCAGATAACCTAGATTTACTCTACCGCACTTTTAGGCGAGATTTTCAAGTATATAAAGCCAATCATGCCTTTGGTGCTCTGGAAATCTTGGATCAATTTGGCGAAATGGCGGTAATTATTTCTGACCAAAGAATGCCAGAAATGAATGGGACTGAATTTTTTAGTCGCACCGTAGAACGCTTTCCAGACACGATTCGGATTTTGTTAACTGGTTTTACTGATGTCGAAGATTTAGTAGATGCGATTAACTCCGGTCAGGTATTCAAGTACATTACCAAACCCTGGAATCCAGAACGGCTGAGAAGCTTAGTTGAGCAAGCCACTGATACATATCGCCTAGTTAAGAAGCGCACCCAAGAGTTACGTCGGGCCCTACGGCGAGAATCTTTGTTTAATGCGGTAACAACAGCAATTCGGGAATCTTTAGACTACGATAGTATGCTGCAAAAAATTGTCGCAACTATTGGAGAAACATTTGAAGCTACCAGTTGCTTGCTCAAACCAGTAGAGGGCGATCGCCTCACACAAGATGAGTTTTTCTACCGCGATCCGAAATCGGATGTATTAGAATGCTTCTTCGACTCCAGTATTTTAATCGAAAAGGTGCTGGAAACCCGTCATTATCAACTTGCTCAAGATATATATAACGGTAATCCTAGTCATCACCTAGTTGTGCCACTTAGCTACCATCAGCATCTGTTAGCTGTGCTGACCCTCCACCAATGGGGACGCGATCGCCCTTGGGAAGACGAAGACATCCAACTAATTGCAGGTGTTGCTGAACAAGCAGCCTTAGCCCTCTCCCAAGCAAAACTCTACCAACGCCTCCAAGAAAAGCAACAGCAGATTCACACTGAGTTAGAGGTGGCTCGCCAAATTCAATACAACCTGCTACGCCAAAGTTTACCTGACATCAAAGGTGTGAAGGTACAAGCTTGCTGCTATCCGGCGCGAGAAGTCGGAGGCGATTTTTTTGAAGTTTTTGTCCATCCCAAAGGCGACTTGTGGTTGGCAGTGGGTGATGTTTCTGGCAAGGGCGTCCCAGCAGCTTTATTTATGGCTAGTATTATTTCAGTTTTGCGCCGAGAATTATCTCAAGAGACACCAGCAGAGCCGAATGTGGTCATGCAGAACCTCAACCACGCTCTCAGTGAAGATTTGATTAGCAACAATTATTTTGTCACTATTGTGTTAGCTTGTTATACCCCTAGCACTAAGGAACTGGTCTACACTAATGCCGGTCATATTTATCCAATATTATGGTCGCGTTGCTCGATTTTAGCCGAAAATCCCAATTACTTGAAAGTTCGCAGCGTTCCTTTGGGGATATTGCCTAAGTGGCAGGCACAGTCTGGTCACTTGGTTCTCGCTGCTGGAGACACATTGTTACTAGCCAGTGATGGAATTACAGAAGCAATGGTATCAAGTAATCCTGATTCAACAGGAAAAACTGAGGCTGGGGTCGAGTCAGTGAACCGTTCGATGCTGAATCAAGATGGTCTTTGGCAACTCTTACAACAAGAGCAACAACCACTTTCTCTGAACCATTTACTAGCTCGCATCCAGGCAGATAATCACGTTCAAGAAGACGATCAAACTATACTTTCACTGGAGATTTTGTAAGTCATGAAAAGTGAGCTTCATGTACCAAGCGACTTGAATTTTCTAAATATTGTTGAAAACTGGTTGTTGGGATGTTTGAAAATTCAGCTAGGGGAATCTGTAGATTGGTCGCGGCAATCAAGTCGTTTGAGACTGGCTTTAGTAGAAGCCTACTCTAATGCAGTCCGTCATGCCCATAAGGATCAACCAAATTTACCAATCTTACTGCGTTTAGAAGTAAAAGACCGGGATCTAGCCCTAGAAATTTGGGACTACGGCAAAGGTTTTGATATGTCTAACTACTACGCTCCAAACCCGATGGAAAAGCAAGAAGGTGGTTATGGTTGGCTGATTATGAATCGTCTCATGGATAAAGTAGATTACAAGTTGCAAGTGAATGGTGCTAACTGTCTGAAGTTAGAAGCTACTTTACCCGAATTAGTCCAATAGACAAAAGTTACTATTTTTCAAGTCATGCTATTTATAAGGAAGAATTCAGAATTCAGAACTCAGAATTCAGGAGGGGGGTAGTGCGTTATCCTGACCGAATAATTACTAATTCGTAATTCGTAATTCGTAATTAATGGTACAAGCCCACTTCGGCTACGCTCAGTGCATCGCCTTAATTTATTGATGGAGATAAAAAACATAATTCCTTTTTTTCAAGCCCCCGACTAAAGCCCGTGGTGTAATAATTACGAATTACGAACTTGTGCCGAGCGAAGTCGAGGTATTATCAATTACGAATTATTTTGACTGGGTGAGAAATATTGGTTTAAAACTTTGCCCTTTTTAGTTATTAGCTATTTACTTTTCACGACGTAAAGAAAGTAACTCTTTGGGGGAAGCTAAAAGTTTGATTCTAGTATACAGAATTTGCCGTTGTTGGTTGAGGATAAATAGCCACAAGACATTGACACTACACCAGGAAGTTTGTGCTTTGCCTGTTACCTGGACTTGGATATCACCATTTTCTAAAGTCTCGGCGATTCCTGTGTTTGGGTAAGCTTTGATGTTTTGACCTTCTTGTTTTAAGTAGGCTACGATCGCATCTACCCCCACAATATCAGATTCAAATGGCGGACGCATCACACCATCGATCGCAAACAAGGCAGCAGTTGCCTCAAATTCTCCTGCATTTAAGGTTTCAAAATAACGCAGTACGCTTGATTCTGTAATTCCCTCAATCTGGAATTCTTCTTTAAACTGCGCTGGCGAGATAAATTCAGCAGAGGTCATATAAATTACCTGTATTATGGTATCTGAATATTAATTTCAATACAAAAATAGGTAAAAAAAAAGCTGCTGTTGAGATAGATTGCTACATATTAATAAATCTTCCTGACGATAGAAGTCTTGATTTGCTACGCAGCTTAAGACATAATACGGTTCGGATAAGATCCCCCCGCCTGCGGCGACCCCCTTTTTAAGCTACCGTGTATACACAAGTCTGAAATAGCTGATTAACCAAGGTTTTACCC
>CAXUOL010000803.1:0-3396 GCA_964252435.1 uncultured Nostoc sp. | reverse complement strand
TAAAATCAGTGACTTTGGCAAAATGTGTGATGTAAATGGCTACTGCTAATAAAATCTGTAGTTTGGGGCGAAGAATTTATCGGTTTGCCGCCAGCGTTAGCGGAGTCATTGCCCTGTTAATCATGCTGTGGGGTTGTACTGCAAATGATTTTAACGCTGGAGCGATCGCCTGGAAAACTTATAGCAACTCCCGTTATGGCTTTGAATTTCCATATCCAAGTAACTGGACTTCATTAGCAGCATCAGAAAATGGTGATGGAATTGCGTTTATTTCACCACAGGATAACTCAGTGGAAATTCGGGGATGGGCAAGTCATCATCTGCCAAACGATCAAGAGTTCGTGAAAAAGATAAAGTCCAACTTTCAGACCGCTCAAGGAGTAGCTGGGGTACTGCTTGTAGAAGTTGATCGAGGAGTAAGTTCGATAACACTGACGCTAACTCAGAGTCAAGTGAAATACCATTTACAAGGACGGAGTAACAGCCAAGAATTTCAAAATTACTATCGTTTGTTTTATTACATTGCCCAACAGTATCGGATTTCCAAATCTTGAAAGATTGGGAATGGGGCATTGGGCAGGGAGATGAGAGAGATGGAGGGACAAGGGGACAAGGAGATAAGCAAAACTCCTAACTCTTGTAAAGACGCGATTAATCGCGTCTGTACTTCTAACTCCTAACTCTTGTACAGACGCGATTAATCGCGTCTCTACTTCTAACTCCTAACTCAGCACTCCTAACGCCCAATGCCCAAAATCCACATCTCTCCCAGAATGATGATTGAGAGGGTACAGAAACCTGATAGATTTAGCTATCAGCGAGTAAAAACTGGTGAAGATGAAAGTCCTGGTTATTGGTGGTGATGGATATTGCGGTTGGGCAACTGCTCTTTACCTTTCCAATCGAGGTTATGAAGTTGGAATTCTAGATAGTTTGGTGCGGCGGCACTGGGATAATGAACTTGGTGTCGAAACTCTTACTCCGATCGCACTAATTCAACAACGTCTCCAGCGCTGGCAAGATTTGACGGGTAAATCGATCGACTTGTTCATCGGCGATATTACGAATTACGAGTTTCTCCACAAAACATTACATCAATTTCAGCCAAATGCCCTAGTGCATTTTGGTGAACAGCGTTCAGCCCCATTTTCCATGATTGACCGAGAACATGCAGTTGTTACCCAGGTCAATAATGTAGTTGGTACGTTGAATTTGCTGTACGCCATGCGGGAAGATTTCCCCGACTGTCATTTGGTGAAGCTGGGGACAATGGGCGAATACGGTACACCCAACATTGATATCGAAGAAGGGTATATCACCATTGAACACAATGGACGCAAGGATACCCTACCTTATCCCAAGCAGCCCGGTTCAATGTACCATTTAAGCAAAGTCCATGATAGTCATAACATCCACTTTGCTTGCCGGATTTGGGGATTGCGGGCAACTGATTTAAATCAGGGTGTAGTCTATGGCGTCTTAACCGAAGAAACGGGGATGGACGAACTATTGATTAATCGGCTGGATTACGATGGTGTGTTTGGTACAGCACTGAACCGCTTTTGTATTCAAGCAGCGATTGGACATCCGTTAACTGTCTACGGTAAAGGTGGACAAACTCGCGGATTTTTGGATATTCGGGATACAGTCAGATGTGTAGAATTAGCGATCGCTAACCCTGCCGAAGCTGGTGAATTCCGCGTATTTAACCAATTTACCGAACAATTTAGCGTTGGCGATTTGGCATTGATGGTGAAAAAAGCTGGTAATGCTATTGGATTGAACGTAGAAATCAATCATTTAGATAATCCCAGAGTTGAAAAAGAAGAACATTACTTCAACGCTAAAAATACAAAATTGCTTGATTTAGGTTTACAGCCTCACCTGCTCTCTGATTCTCTCCTCGATTCTCTGTTAAACTTTGCCATCAAGTATCAGACGCGAGTTGATCACAAACAAATTCTGCCTAAAGTCTCTTGGCACAGAAATTAGCGTAAACCCCAGTAAATCGTGGGTCTAAAATTGGTCGTCGTATTTTAGCACAATATGACGACCAAACAGTTATGATTTATCAGGTATATCGTCCAGCTACTACTAAATTTGTCGTTTACTAGAGTGATTTTGATTTTGCAGAATTGATTACAGGACGTGAGACAGTTTACTCTGTGTTTAATAGCAAAATGCACTCTGAAGCTGAGATTATCTGCCTGGACTGAATAGTTTTTTATGAGAATTGCCCTATTTACCGAAACCTTTTTACCCAAGGTTGACGGCATTGTAACGCGTCTGCGCCACACTGTTGACCATCTCCAGCGCAGTGGTAATCAAGTGCTGGTGATTGCCCCTGATGGAGGCATCACAGAACACAAAGGCGCTAAAGTTTACGGCGTTACTGGCTTTCCTCTGCCATTGTATCCAGAATTGAAAATGGCATTACCCCGCCCAGCTATTGGTTACGCTTTAGAAGAGTTTAAGCCAGATATTATTCATGTCGTGAATCCAGCCGTTTTAGGTTTATCTGGCATATTTTATAGCAAAATCCTGAAAATACCCTTAGTAGCCTCTTATCACACGCATTTACCCCAATATCTCCAGCATTACGGCTTAGGGATGCTGGAAGGTTTTCTTTGGGAACTGCTCAAAGGCGCTCATAATCAAGCAGCTTTAAATCTGTGTACCTCCACAGCAATGGTGGAGGAACTGTCAGCACACGGTATTGAACGTGTAGATTTATGGCAGCGCGGGGTAGATACAGAATTATTTCACCCCGATTTAGCTAGTGTAGAGATGCGATCGCGCCTATCAAAAAATCATCCAGAAAGTCCATTGCTACTTTACGTAGGACGGCTTTCTGCTGAAAAAGAAATTGAGCGCATCAAACCAATTTTAGAAGCCATTCCCGAAGCGCGGTTAGCATTGGTTGGGGATGGGCCCCACCGTCAAGCATTGCAAAAACACTTTGCTGGCACAAACACTTATTTTGTTGGCTACCTCATGGGGCAAGAGTTAGGTTCTGCCTTTGCGAGTGCTGATGCCTTCATCTTTCCTTCCCGTACAGAAACACTAGGCTTAGTACTACTAGAAGCGATGGCTGCTGGCTGTCCCGTGGTAGCAGCTCGTTCCGGGGGAATTCCTGATATTGTGACAGATGGGGTAAATGGATATCTTTTTGAGCCAACAGCAGATGTTCAAGGAGCGTTAGCTGCTACTGTTCGACTCTTAGAACAAAAACAACAACGAGACACCATCCGTCAAAATGCCCGCCAAGAAGCAGAAAGTTGGGGTTGGGCAGCTGCTACTAAGCAGCTACAAGATTACTATCAAAAGGTGATATTTTCTGAACAGTTGGCAAAATAAGAGGTAGGGAGTGGGGAGATGAGGGAGCAGGGGAGCAGG
>CAXUOL010000802.1:0-3400 GCA_964252435.1 uncultured Nostoc sp. | reverse complement strand
TAGTTCAAATCAGAACACCAGATCATTTGCGTGGTCGGGTTGCTGCTATTAATAGTGTGTTTATTAGTGCCTCGAATGAGTTGGGGGGCTTTGAGTCAGGCTTAACTGCGGCTTTATTTGGCCCGGTGATTTCCGTTGTGGGTGGTGGAATTGGCACAATTGTAGTGGTGATTGCTACGGCCATGATTTGGCCAGGAATTCGTAAGTTAGGAGCTTTGTAGGAATATAAATAGAAGTATGTCTGATTTTAATTCCTGCATTTTGTACCTCAGTTACTTGCAAACTGCTGTAAAAAGAAAAATGGTAGTATCAGATGATAAAGTCATAGCTACTACTATTTATTCCATAGATAATATTTATCCCACCCCAGCAAGAGATAACAATCAGAATATGTTAGCTTTTGCATCAGGTGGGATTTTTGTTTAGCGATCGCACAGCGCGTAATTAGAAGGTAGAAAAACCTAGAATTTTGGGATAACTTCTAACTTCAATTCGCCCTTAAAGTTATGCAATTGGCACTAAGGAATTGGGAAACCGCCGCCACCAGTAGAAAATGGTATATTGCCTTCTTGTGGAATTCCATACTTAGTAAAGTCGAAACTGCCAGCCGTTGGAATTCCATACTTAGCAGAGTCGAAACTGCCTTCTTTTGGAATTTCAGAGCTACCCAAACTAAAGCTGCCTTCTTGTGGAATTCCATACTTAGCAAAGTCGAAGCTGCCTTCTTTGGGAATTCCATACTTAGCAGAATCGAAGCTGCCTTCTTTGGGAATTCCATACTTATCAAGATCGAAGCTGTCAGCCGTTGGGATGCCAAAAGCGCCTCCAGGTGCGAAAGGATCGCTGAGGTTGCTAGCCTGACCACCACCATTAACGGGATTACCAGGAACAGAATTTGTATTAGATGCCATTAGAGTTAATCCTCCTATTAGGACAGAAATTTTGCTTCATTTATAAATATCAAAAAAGCATAACTAAGCTTCTTTTGTAGATTTGCTCATTGTTTTTTTAATTACTAATATTGAGCTTTTCTGACTAAATTACCGAGTTTTTTTATGAAAATTACTGATTAAAATAAACCTGCAATTAACGCTGGTTATGTCAACAAATATAAAAAAAATAACTTATTTTTACAATGAAAAATCTTTAGATGCTTGTGCCAAATCTTTAGATACTTTTACTAATGCAATTTGAAGGGTAAGATCATGTAAATTGGTATAAATCGGACTTGACAAATGGGCATCATGAGTAAAAAATAGCAATGAGCAGATTACTCTTACAGCAATCTGATTTGATTACGTGAAAAAATCTAGTACAAGTCGGCGGAAATAAACTTACCATTTCATGACAGCCATAAAGCCCAAAATTAAAGCCTTTTGACTTTTGATTTTTGACTTCCGCCTTGCGGTACTAAGTATATATAGTGGCGTGTCAAGGCTAAAATGTTGCAAAAAAAATTGTAGGTTGGGTGGAGGCTTTGCGTAACCCAACATCCTGATATGTGTTGGGTTGCGCTCCGCTCCACCCAACCTACCTACATCTAATGCACTATTTTAGCCTTGACATGCCAATAGGGTGCGTTAGGGCAGAGTCCGTAACGCACCAAAGTGCAGATTTATCTTTAATTTTTAATTTTTTGACGGTGGTTAGCAGCTTGTAATAATAGAGACTCTGCAAAAGCGATCGCATCAGTTGCAGATTTACCACCAGCCAACTGCGCTAGTTCTTCCCGACGGGTGTTTAAATTATCCAAGGTAGTAACTCTAACAACGGTACGCTGTTCGGCATTGTCATTGTTAGATTTTTTACCTTTACCTTGATTGATAGTTTGCTTATCTACGCGAAAATGCCGATCGGCCATTGCTGCAACTAAAGGTTGATGCGTAACACATAATACCTGGTTGCGTTGACTTAGTTGGTATAACTTTTCCGCGATCGCTTGGGCTACCCTTCCCGAAACCCCGACATCAATTTCATCAAATACCATTGTCCCAGCCGCATCAACTTGTGAAAAACAAGCTTTCAGCGCTAGTAAAAAACGGCTCATTTCGCCACCAGAGGCAACTTCTGTTAGAGGTTGCAGTGGTTCTCCGGGATTGGAACTAAATGTAAAGGTAATTTTATCTGCTCCCATCGCAGTTGGGAAAGCTGGTAATATTTCAACCAGAAATTTCACCTTTTCCATCGCTAGGGGCTTGAGTTCAGCTATCAAACGTGATTCTAAATTAGCAGCCGCCTGACTCCGCAATTGAGTTAACTGATTACTTGCTTGGGTGAGTTTCTCAAAACACGCCTTCTCTTGCTGTTCCAGACTTTCGATAGATTGTTCGCTGTCATTAAGTTGGGCTAATTCTGCTTGGATACGTTGGTAATAAGCGATCGCTTCTTTTAGTGTCGGCCCATACTTACGACAAATTTGCTTTAATTCCTGAATTCGTTCTTCCACCTCTTCCAATCGGTGCGGATCGGCTTCCAAACCATCCCCATAGGCATTAATCTGCCTTCCTACTTCCATTACCGCAGCTTGCGCGTCCCGCACCAATTCCAACAGATGTTGTAGTTGGGTATCATATTCCACCATGTCATTTAATGTCGCCTCACTGTCTCCCAATAAATCTGCTGCGGCGGGAGTTTCATTATCGTTTTGATACAAAGCCTGATAAACTTTGTAACTCATTTGTTGCAAATCGACGACATGATTTAGGCGTTCTTGTTCTTGTCCCAACTGTTCCAACTCATCCGGTTCGCTGAGATTGGCTGCTCCCAATTCTTGTACTTGATAAGCAAGCAAATCGAGTTGTTGCAATCGTTCCCGTTCTGATGTCCGGCGTTTTTCTAATGCTAAATGCGCCTGTTGGTAAGAACTAAAGCTCATAGCGACTTTATGGCGCTGCTGCATCAGAGAGTCACCGCCATATAAATCCAACCAATCGCGAACTTGAGCAGATTGTCCCACTTGTACAGTTTGACCTTGGGCGGTGATTTCCACCAGGCGATCGCGCATTCCTCCCATGATCTGCCGATTTACCAACACACCATTCACCCGCGATCGACTACGGACATTACTCGCAGTAGCTGTGATTTCTCGGCTAATGACTACAGAATTTTCATCAAGCAAATCTATTTCTTGTTCAGTCAACCAAGCAGCTAGGGGGGCGTTTGAGGTGAAAGTAGCTTCTACCATTGCCCGACTTGTCCCCGTGCGAATGACTCGACTAGAGATTTTACCGCCCAAAGCGGCATCAATGGCATCTAAGATAATCGATTTACCAGCGCCGGTTTCACCTGTTAACACATTTAGTCCAGCGCCAAACTCCAATTCCAGTTGGTCAATGAGGGCAAAGTTTTCAATTCGCAGGCAAAGCAACATCAAGCCAAATTCTCCATGAGGGCAGATGCC
>CAXUOL010000801.1:0-3402 GCA_964252435.1 uncultured Nostoc sp. | reverse complement strand
TTGCCCGACTCAAGCAAATCTACAGCGAAATCGCCTGCACAGTCGAAGTAAGCGACAAACGCTCTCTAGATTCTTGGATTAGTGCGATCGCTGATTATCAAGCCAGCAAGATTCAGAAAATCGCCCCTGCTGCCCCCGACGAACAAGCCACAGCCCAAGCCGAACTCGACAGCTACATCGCAGGTCAAGCCCAAGTTGTAGCCCCCGAACCACTGACAACCGTAGAAATCAACTTTTACCACCACGAGGTCTACTGTGGCAAAGAACTGATAGCCTACATCGCTTACGACCACGATGATTTAGTCACTCAACCGTGGCTCGTTATGGTCAATGGTGAAGAGAAATTCCGCGACACCACAGTTGCCCGATGCCTACGCTACATCCAGTGGCATCACCAAGACGGCACACTTAGAAAAACCTTCCTAGCACCACTTGAGGTAGCAGAAGCTCCAACTATTTTGGAAATCTCGTTTTATGACCAAGAGGCGTTTGTGGGTGACGAACTGGTAGCCAGCATTAGCTACGACCACGGCAACTACCAGAACCTTTACTGGCAGGTACTTGTAAACAACGTTGAGATTTTCCGCGACCT
Source organism: uncultured Nostoc sp. (assembly GCA_964252435.1). Taxonomy (GTDB): domain Bacteria; phylum Cyanobacteriota; class Cyanobacteriia; order Cyanobacteriales; family Nostocaceae; genus Nostoc. The sequence continues at coordinate 2,810 of CAXUOL010000801.1, read as the reverse complement.
CTCAGCCGCCAGATGCCACAGCTACATCAAACAACAGTATCAGCAAGGTACGCTACCAGTACAAGAGCAATTACCAGAAGAAGTTTGCACACTTCGGCAAAGCTCAGTGACCACCACTGGTAACGAAATCATGGCGCAGATTTTCACCGAGTGCGAGAAGTACGGCTTTGAAATCCTCGACGATGGGATTTATCAGGACGACGTTCAACTGGGCGAAGTCGGATGCACTGACGGCGGTTGGTGGGTGATGCGTACTGGCCAATGTCAGCAAATGCCATGTGATTCAGCCTTGGATGCAGTGTGGTGGCTGTCGATGGTGGACGTGCTACCCCATTCAGAAGCGGTTGACTGCGAAGAATTGCTAGACCGACCATTTGAGATGCTTACTGCTGGTGAGTGGGAGGAGTTGAGGGAGTTTGAGCCAGCTTTGGAACTAGTGGCAGCGTAATTCTCACACACATGAAGGCGATCGCTCGACAGACACAATCAACAGCGATCGCCTTAGACCATCCTCAATCATAAATCACTTATGCAACCCACAATATTAATCCCCCAACACTGGGGCTACCCTCGCTTTGCTTTGAATCAACGTACTAAAGACGGCATCATTCTGGGGCTTCAATACTATCCGAATGGTACTGAATTAGCTGAACAATTCGGTGATGGCTGGCGCTATGCGCTGATGCCTAATAAAAACTCTGATGAATTGTTCCACTTTCAGGAAAATCAAATACAACCGCTCTCTCCAGAAGAATTATTCGACCAAATCACTGCTGAAATTGACTTTTATCAACAGCAAATAAGCATTCTCAACCGACAGTTAACTGTATTAACTGAGGGTACAAACAATGGCTAAGGAAGCAAACAATACCTTTGACCGTAGAGCTAATCATTTGCTGCGTTCGATTCGGCTTTGCGGCGGTTGTGTTCCTCTGCATCGTTTGCAATTCCAATTCTCCAATTCAGTGATTCAAACTCTGTTGGATAAAGAACTGGTGCAAGTACAGAACACGGGACGCGGCTTTTTGTTGGAGATTGCTGACTAATGAATTGCTGGAGGAGAAGACAAATTAATTTTCTTCTACCTCCTATTTACAAATGTCATTTATTAACTCAAATATTGATGACTGAATCAATCGCTAAGGCTTTAAAAGCAATTCGCGTCTCTCACTAACTCACACAAACAGAACTAGCGCAAAAGCTTCAAATAGGCAAATCACATTTATCTGAAATTGAATCAGAAACTAAAAAGCCAAGTCTCGCCCTATTACTGCGCTATTCCGAAGCCTTTGATGTACCACTATCCTCAATTCTATTTCTAGCTGAACACATTGACGAAGGTATTGACGAAACAACAGAGTTTATCTCTTCCAAAATCATAGCCCTACTGAAATTCATCCAACAGTGGCGCTCTCCGTAATCGCTTTCTTCCTTAAATCTCAATATCAAACACAAGGATACAACTATGAAACTTTACGCTAAGTGCATTCCACAGACTTTACCAGATTGGGCAACTATCATCGCACAGAGCGGAGATTTAATTGAGATTGAAATCAACGATGAACACCCGAACTTTCAATCTCTGCTTGAAGAGTTGGAAACGGAGATTGAACCAGGAACATTCGGTGTGAAAGCGGAAGATTTATGCTCACGGCTGGGCATTGAAATGTCTAATCCACACCTCCAGCAATTAGTTGAACAAGCCCAAACCCTGATATCCCTTATTGCTACGCACCCAGACTACAAACAACTGCTGGACTTAGGATATCAACCTGATTTAAACATTGCTGATGCTCAAACTGCATTGACTTATTTGCAATGGGAGTTAGAGCGCAATCGAGAACCTTCTGTTTAGTAGAAAAGCGAGTGCTTGAATATCAGCTTTTATTCAAGCAATCGCAAAGCACTGAAAGTTTACGCTACAAACCACTAATTATCACACACCCAAACAAAATATGCTTACTGAAATTAAACTAGGTTTATGCAACCCTCCTGAACCCATCTATTTATATGTCAATCAGGGTGAAGTAGATGGCGAATCTTTCGTTTGGTACAAGTTTAATATCAGTCAGGAAAAGAAAATCCCTGTTACCCAAAGGGCGTTAACTGGGTACTTATCAGAACTGCGATTGACAACTAAAGAATTCAAAGGCAAGGACAATCTCAAACTCGATATTGTCGTGAGTGCTGATGAACTTTACATCATAAGAACTGGTGTTGAAACCAATTTCGCCAAAAGCTTTCTTCTCGCTGCGTCATTAGTCCAAGATTTTTCTAAGCCACTAATTATTGTCGCTAATGCTGGTGACGAAAACACGGTTTTCTGTAATCTTTACGATGCTGCAAGTAAAACCAAGATTTACAGGGAATGGAGTAGAGATTTGGATTGGGCAACAATCATTCGTGACATTCAATCTCTTTTAGAGAATTCAAAATTCAAAATTCAAAATAAAAAAGAGTAGACCGCTAATTAATCACGATTATAACAGAGGGATTACCAAACAATGAGCCAACAAATAGACATTAATAATAGAACATTTAACTTTGCCGTCAGAATAGTGAGCTTATGCAAAGTCTTAGATGAAAAGCCAGGAGTAGGACGAGTTTTGTATAAACAATTAATGATTTTGAATCGATCAGTGCTGGGATTGTCAAAGAACATTCTGATAGTAAATCTGCATAAATATGGGAAGTAATCAGATGTATACAAAATGGACTGATGAAGAAATAGCAATTATTGAAGAGATGGCTTGTCTCTGTACGTTCGCTGATTTTGACCTTGCGAGGGGGAATTATGTGATACACAGCTT
>CAXUOL010000800.1:2123-3411 GCA_964252435.1 uncultured Nostoc sp. | reverse complement strand
TGATAGTAGGAATTGTTCTCGCGCAAAATAATAAATTTAGCCCGACAATCTGCCATCCGCACATCAACGCGGTGTCCTGGCCAAATTGAAGTCCCTAAAACCCCATCTGTCCACAGCTTGGTACTCAAATCGTAATCCCCCAAAGGCCAAATACTCACCACAGAACCAGGGGGTAAAACGAGGGGACGACTAGAAAGGCTCATTGCACAAATGGGAGTGATAGTAAGCGCCTCCATACCATCATGCATAATTGGCCCATTAGCAGAAACGGTATAACCTGTGGAACCTGTAGGAGTGGAAATAATCAACCCATCCCCAACGTATTGATCGACTACCTCACCATCGATTTCCATTTCCAGAATTGAGGTGATCATTCGGTCAGCGGAGGCGGGTTTGACACAGAATTCATTCAAAGCCAAGTAACGTTCGCTCACTGGTTCCAAATTAGATCCATGACCCTCATACACCGCAGCTTGCAACATCATCCGTCGTTGGATAGCATAGCGATCCTCAAACAGCCGATCCCAAACTTTCTCTGTATCCTGAAACTCTTCCACTGACTCAGTTAAAAACCCCAGATGACCTCCCACATTCACTCCCAGAATTGGGATGCCAGCCGGGGCTAAATGTCTGGCACCAGTTAAAACAGTGCCATCGCCACCGAGTACCAAAGCGAGATCGATTGGTTGACCCGCCGAAGCCAAAAAGACTGGATAGGGGTTGTCTTTCGGCCCGCTAGGCCCCATCAACACTTGGCAATCGCGGCTTTCTAGTTGTTTCGCACAGATTTCTGCCCATTGTTTACTCCGGGCATCCCGCGCTTTATAAGCAATGATTACCTGCTTGAGTTGCACGCACAATTACCACTTCAGGAGATTAAACTGCTCCATATCGACGGTATCGCGGTTGCGATAAATGGCGAGCACGATCGCTAAACCCACCGCCGCCTCGGCTGCGGCCACGGTAATCACAAATACTGTGAAAACCTGACCCTTAATTAATGTTGAGTCGAGGAAGTTGGAAAATGCCATTAAATTCAGATTAACAGCATTGAGCAGTAATTCAATTGACATCAGCACCCGCACAGCATTGCGGCTGGTAATTAAACCGTAGATGCCGATGCAAAATAAAGCTGCTGCTAGTAATAAAAAGTACTGGAGTTGCATGAATCTGAGTATCCCTCCTGAAAAATCTGGCTATTTATCTGCGACTCAGGTCGCAAATATTACTCTTTTGTTTCGCTGGTTGTTGATACTAGTTCTCTGGGGCGTTCTTGCAAAGTCAAAAC
>CAXUOL010000800.1:0-2023 GCA_964252435.1 uncultured Nostoc sp. | reverse complement strand
TCCATGTGGTTCGAGGACGCCTTTGGGTAGGTAAACTAGTTCGCGCAGTGGTGTAACCATTGGATCATCTGTTACCTTATAGGGCAGACGACCTAGCGCTACGCTGTCATAGTTCAATTCATGGCGATCGTAAGTGGAAAGCTCATATTCTTCTGTCATAGATAGACAGTTAGTGGGGCAAAATTCCACACAATTACCGCAAAAAATACAAACTCCAAAGTCAATGCTGTAGTGGTTGAGTTTTTTCTTTTTGCTGGCTTTGTCGAATTCCCAATCTACTACAGGTAGGTTAATTGGACAAACGCGAACGCAAACTTCGCAAGCGATGCACTTATCAAATTCAAAGTGAATCCTACCGCGAAACCGTTCGCCAAGAATTAGTTTCTCGTAAGGGTACTGTACGGTAATCGGACGCCGTCGCATGTGGTCGAAGGTGACAGAAAGTCCCTGACCAATGTAACGCGCAGCTTGTACCGTTTCTTTGGCGTAATCACCAACTTGTTTTAGGAACTTTAGCATTTTGTGTCTCTCTCTTCAGGTGATAAAAGTTAGGAGTGAGGAGTGAGGAGTTAGGAGTAAGGAGCTAGGAGTGAGGAATGAGGAGTTAATTAAAAACTCATAACTCATAACTCATAACTTATAACTCATAACTTATAACTCCTAACTCTCTCATTACCCGCCAAAAGCGAAGGGAAAGGCTAGTTTCAGGGCGGCGGTTAATAGCAGATTAACTAAACCAACTGGCAACAAAAACTTCCATCCTAAATCTAACAGTTGGTCAATCCGTACCCGTGGCACTGTCCAGCGCAACAAGATGGCGACAAACACTAGTAAATAGGCTTTGAACACGGTCATGGTAATACCCAAAGCCGCTGTTACTATCTGGAACACAGGATTTACTTCACTGACTCCCAACCAACCAGCAATGAGGTTGAGGGGAATAGGAAAATCCCAACCGCCCAGGTAGAGAATCGCTACTAGTAAGGAAGAAAGTATTAAGTTAACGTAGGAACCCAGGTAGAACAGACCGAATTTCATACCTGAGTATTCAGTTTGATAGCCAGCGACGATTTCTTCTTCTGCTTCCGGTAAGTCAAAGGGTAATCGTTCGCATTCAGCGAGTGCGGCTATCCAAAAGATCAGAAAACCGATTGGTTGTCGCCAAATGTTCCAGCCCAGAATGCCGTAGCCAGACTGCTGATTGACAATATCAACGGTGTCGAGGCTATTAGACATCATAGCGATCGCTAATACCGCCAGCGCCAAAGGAATTTCATAACTAATAGATTGCGCTGCTGCCCGCAAGCCCCCTAAGAGGGAGTATTTGTTATTAGATGCATAGCCAGCCATCAGCAAGCCAATGGGTTGAATGCTTGATAAGGCAATCCACAAGAATACGCCCATGCCCACATTGCTAATTACGATATTCTGTCCAAAGGGCACAATCAGGAACGACAGAAACACCGGAATTACAACAATAATTGGGCCAAGGGTAAACAGCCAGGGGTCAGACTTGGCTGGTACTATATCTTCTTTAAATACCAGCTTCAGACCATCCGCTACAGGCACCAGCAACCCAAAAGGCCCCTGGTATTCTGGCCCAATTCGCTGCTGTGCGGAGGCAGAAATTTTCCGTTCTAGCCAAGTAGCAACTAATACCCCCACTGTTGCCCCAATCAGCATCAGTATCATTGGCAGCGGCATCCAAATCGCTTTGGCTGTTCCTGCTGGTATACCTAAATCCCGGAGGGATTCAATAAAAGTTCCTTGGAGGTCAATTCCTGAATTCATGTTTGGTGCTCTTTAAGACATCGAGTCATGGTGAGTTACAACTATTAGTTAAATTAATACCTGTAAATTCACCCATTTTTAATTTTTGCTGTAATGACGCTCGATTGAAGATTTGTTGCCAATTCCCATGCCTAGTATATCGTTGGATGGTTTGCCCACTCTGAAGCGAGATGAGAACTTCTACTTATGGTTGGCATTGAGATTGGCTATTCAGGAGACGGGGGATGAGGAG
>CAXUOL010000799.1:0-3420 GCA_964252435.1 uncultured Nostoc sp. | reverse complement strand
GATATGGCGGATAACCTCCGGGTTTTATCCTCCATATTGACAAGGGAAGGGTATAACGTTCGTAAAGCTTTGAACTGGCAAATGGCATTGACAGCAACTCAAACATTATTACCTGATTTAATTCTACTCGATATCATGATGCCAGAAGTAGATGGCTATGAAATTTGCCAGACCTTTAAAGCTTGGGAACTAACAGCCGATATTCCAGTAATTTTCATTAGTGCTTTAGATGATGTTTTTGACAAAGTTAAAGCCTTTAAGGTGGGTGGTGTAGACTACATCACCAAACCTTTTGAGTTTCAAGAAGTTTTAGTGCGCGTGCAAAATCAACTGGCATTGAGATCGGCGCGATTAGAAATATTGAAACTAAATATTGAACTGGAACATCGGGTAAAACAGCGGACTGGGGAGCTAGAAAAAGCTCTCCAAAAACTCCAGCAAGAAATCGATTCCCGCCAGAAATTGCAAAGTCAACTGCTAGATATAGCACTGCATGATTCCCTGACGGGATTATCAAACCGAGTTTTGTTTATTAGGCGATTAGAAAATGCTCTCAATCGCGCCAAGCAAGAATCTAATTATCAGTTTGCGGTACTTTTTTTGGACTGCGATCGCTTCAAAGTTATCAACGATTCTCTTGGACATCCAGTGGGAGATGAATTGCTGATAGCCATTGCTCACCGTTTGCAAGCATGTCTGATACCTGTTGATACTTTAGCACGATTAGGTGGGGACGAATTTGGAATTCTTTTAGAAAATATCACAGATATCAATATAGCAATCCAAGTTGCCGAAAGGATTTTGCAACAGTTATCACTTGCTTTTCAACTGTCAAGATATGAAGTATTTATGAATGCCAGTATTGGGATTAGTTGGGGCAATAAAGATTATGATCGCCCAGAGTATTTGCTGCGGGATGCCGATACGGCAATGTATCGAGCTAAGGCTCAAGGGAGAGCCAAATATCACGTTTTTAATCCAGCGATGCATCAGGAAGCTATTCAGCTTTTAGAGTTAGAAAATGACTTGCGGAGGGCTGTTGAAAGGCAAGAATTCCTCGTTTACTATCAGCCAATTATTTCCCTGGCTACAGGTAGAATTTCAGGATTTGAAGCCTTGGTGCGCTGGCAACATCCGATTCGGGGTTTGGTTTCTCCCATAGAATTTATTCCTGTGGCTGAAGAAACGGGTTTAATTAATGCCATCAATACTTGGGTATTACAGTCAGCTTGTTATCAATTAAGCATCTGGCAACATTATCCAGTGACACCAGAACCTCTAACTATGAGTGTCAATTTGAGTGCAAGATTATTTTTACAGCCGAATTTGGTAGAACAAATTGACCGAATAATTTATGAAAATAAAATAAATCCGGCATACTTAGAATTAGAAATTACCGAAAGTGTAATTATGGAAAATACCGAGGCAATCAAAATAATTCTTCAACAACTAAAGCAGCGAAAAATTAAGTTGATTATGGATGACTTTGGTACAGGATATTCTTCTTTAAGTTACCTGCACAGCTTTCCTTTAAATGCATTAAAAATTGATAAATCCTTCGTCAAACGGATGCAGGAGAACAAAGAAAATATGGGGTTAGTACCAGCAATGATTGGCATTGCCAATTCAATGGGGATGAGTGCGATCGCTGAAGGTGTCGAAACACAAGAACAGTTAGCCCAATTGAGAAGTTTAAACTGTAATTTTGCTCAAGGATATTTATTTTCTAAACCCATAGAACAACAACTGGCTGTTGAGTTGCTCACCTCAGCACCTCAATGGTAACTATCAAGTAGCACCTGGGAAAAATTTCATTGTCGATCCTTGGCTAGATAATCTGTGAGTGCTATCTACTATAATCCTTACAGCAGTTCATCAGGTTGCCAAAGGTGATAACTGGCCAATAGCTTCGATAATCTGCAAAACTCTCCAGCCACGTGAGAGTTAAACTATAAATACAAGTATTTCGGTGAAATCGGTCAACAAATTTTAGGGTGATTTCAAAGAAGGATTTACTATCCTCAATTATACGCATAACTTTTGATCAATAATGCATTTTAATCAAACTAACTATCAGAAAAGAAATGTTTTGGTGGTCGATGATACCCCAGATAATTTGCGGCTTTTATCAGCGATGTTGACTGCACAAGGTTTTGAAGTTCGCAAAGCCTTAAACGGTAAAATGGCACTGACTGCATGTCAAATGGTTTTACCCGATGTGATTTTGCTGGATATCAATATGCCAGGTATGGATGGCTACCAAGTTTGTCAACAACTAAAAGCTGACGATAAAACTAGTGAAGTCCCAGTAATTTTTATTAGCGCCCTGGATGATGTTGTAGATAAGGTAAAGGCATTTGATGTTGGTGGTGTAGATTATATTGCAAAACCTTTTCATGGTGCAGAAGTGGTGTTGCGAATTGAAAATCAGATTAATTTACGCTTGCTCCAAGTTAAACTGCAAGAAAAAAATTTTTTACTCCAACAGGCTCTTGACAATTTGAAAGCCTCTCAAGTTCAACAAATTCAGAACGAAAAGATGGTGGCGCTGGGACAGTTAGTAGCTGGGCTAGCTCATGAGATTAATAACCCGATCAGTTTTATTTATGGAAATCTCCAATATGCTGGTCAATATGTAGAAGACCTAGTAAGTATAATTGAGGTCTATCAACAGGAATATCCCAAACCCACACCAAAAATTCAGCAGATAGCCAAAGATGCAGACCTGAATTTTATCATTAAGGATCTACAAAATCTGATAGGTGCAATGTATAGAGGCTCCGATCGTATTCGGGAAATTGTACTGGCGCTACAACACTTTTCTCGGCATGATGAAGCAGAGATGAAACGGGTAAATATCCATGAAGACATCGAAAATACTTTAGTGATGTTACAACATCGGCTCAGGGAAGCAGCCGATCGTCCGGCAATTGTTGTAGTGAAAGATTATGGTAACTTGCCCCTAGTCACTTGTTATGCAAGTGAACTAAATCAAGTATTTATGCATTTGTTGAATAATGCTATTGATGCAATAGAAGAGGGAGTGGCGAATCAATCTTCTACTCCTTACTCCCTACTTCCTACTCCCCAAATTCGGATTCATACAGAGGTAACAGACTTGAACATAGTCAAAATTGCGATCGCTGATAATGGTCTTGGTATTGAAGAGTCGTTGCGATCGCGCTTATTTGACCCATTTTTTACCACAAAACCTGTGGGCAAAGGTAGTGGGCTAGGATTATCTATTAGTTATCAGATTATCGTCCAAAAACACCGAGGAAATATTAGCTGTAACTCATCTGTTGGCAAAGGAGCAGAGTTTGTAATCGAAATTCCTATAGAGCAGCCTGATATCTCATCGCAATTTTCAAAATCGGAAAAGGGATTGGGACTGGGGATTAGGGAGATGGAGAGCAGAGA
>CAXUOL010000798.1:0-3427 GCA_964252435.1 uncultured Nostoc sp. | reverse complement strand
TTGCAATGTTGATGAGGAATATTGCAATATTGATGAGGAATATTGCAATGTTGATGAGGAATATTTCAATCTTTATGAAGAACGTTGCAATGTTGATGAGGAATATTGCAATATTGATGAGGAATATTGCAATGTTGATGCGAATAGCAACCGACATCATCTATCGGTATATAATAGCGGTTCCCATTCAGATGCGGTACAACATTATATCGTGGGGTGTAGGGGCACGGCAGTACCTATTGGTGTAAACTTAAGCCAAAACCCTTTTAAAATCTCGTTTTCAGCCTCTGGCTGGAAATGCTACTCCTGGCGGCTCTGCCGCGAGTTCGGAAGGCGGAGCCTCAATGAGGGGCATTCCCAGTCGGAGACTGGGAACGAGATAACGAGATAACGAGATAATTTGCTAAAAGCTTGTTCTAGGCTGGCTTTTACGTTAAGTTGACACCAATGCCTGACTTTTATCTCACTTTGACTACGCATTCTGACCGAGAAATACTCAGATTTTAAACTCTTGTTTGGCTTTTTTATAGATAATTACAATGGGGAATTATCTCGTAAATCCACCTACATATAAAAAGCCATGAAAGAAAAACTTAAACAACAAATGCGTATATGGGCGATGTTGTGTCATCTCTCGGCTTTGCTAGGATGGATATTATTGTGTTTTTTGGTATTTCTTGGCATTCCTTTATATTTACCTTTAAATATTTTACCACCACTCATAATTTGGCACTTTAAAAAATCTCAATATCCCTGGATTGATTTACAAGGTAAGGAGTCATTAAATTTTCAAATTTCTTTAACTTTCTACACTTTTATTGTGATAACAATATCATTAATTTTAGTATTAACTAGCTTTAGTTTGGCAGTGACTACTAATGGTTCATTTAATGAAATAAAAAATTTTTTAAACAGCTTATTAATTATACTTATGCCATTAATTTTATTCAAACTGGTACTACAATCTTTTGTAGTGACTTTTGCCGCTATTAAAGCTTACAATGGTGAGCATTATCGTTACCCATTTACAATTAGAGTTTTACGATAAGCTTATCTGATAGTATACTAGATTCCAAAGAGCGATCGCTAGATATTCTCAAGTCAATAGCAACCGCCAAGCAGGAAGAAAAGTATTTGTCTAACAAATTTGATATAACTACATATTAAATATGATTTATCAAAAAATATTAAAAAAAGAATAAGTTGCATCAATATGGAGATAAAAAATATATGATTGGAGTTGCGATCGCAGGCACTGGATTTGGTCAAAAAGTCCACATACCCGGATTCCAAGCACATCCTCGGACTGAGGTAGTTGCTGTTTATCACCGAGATATAAATAAAGCCAAAGCCATAGCAGAATCCCATAATATTCGTCACGCTTACGACTCACTTGCAGATATTGTGGCATTACCAGAAGTACAAGCCCTCAGCATTTCGACACCGCCCTTTTTGCACTATGAAATGGCAAAAACTGTACTGCAAGCTGGAAAACATTTATTACTAGAAAAACCGACAACTTTAAATGTATTTGAAGCGAAAGAACTTTATCAGTTAGCTCAAGCAAAAAGCGTGATTGCAACTGTAGACTTTGAATTTCGTTTTGTACCAGCATGGCAGTTGTTTGCAGAATTATTGTCAGAAAACTATGTGGGTGAGTTACGCCTAATTAAAATTGATTGGTTAGGTTCTTCTCGTGCTGATGTTTCACGCCCTTGGAATTGGTATTCTGATAAAGAGAAAGGAGGCGGTGCATTGGGATCTTTGGGTTCTCACGCCTTCGATTATATTCACTGGTTATTCGGTCCAGTGCGTAGATTAAACGCCTATCTGAGTACTGCTATTCCTACACGAGTTGACCCGATTAGTGGAGAATCTAAGGCAGTGAATACAGATGACAACTGTATATTAACCCTGGAATTAGCCAATGGTACACCTTGCCAACTTTCTATCAGTGCAGTTGTTCATGCAGCAAGAACTCATTGGGTAGAAGTATATGGCGATCGCGGTACATTAATTGTGGGCAGTGAAAATCAAAAAGATTATATACATGGTTTTCGTGTTTGGGGTTCCCAGCCAGGTAAATCTTTAACAGAAATAGAAATACCGAATCGGTTAATTTTTCCCCAAAATTATGCTGATGGTCGCATTTCGGCATTCATCCGTGTAGTAGACCAATGGGTGCAAGGAATTGACCGCAATCAAGAAATTACACCATCACTACGCGAAGGAATTTATTCTCAGCTATTGATGGATTTATCTCATAAATCGCATCAAAAATCAAGTTGGGTAGATGTACCCAGTTTGGAAGGATTTCTTAGTAACTAGAAAGTCAAAATGATATTAGCAATCTTCAAACTCTCTGTTTTACCTGTAATCAGCAGAAAGCAGATAATATCAAACCGCGTTTTTGGCGATATTTTCAGCTTTAGGTTACGATGGTATGAGCTATTAGTTTCTCTCTCATTTCTATGCCTCAAAATAAAAGTAGCAATCCCCTAATATTTCCCAATATTAGAACTACGCTTTTTTACTTCTTCACTGTTATAGCTATTTTAGTAGTAGCCTTTCCCTGGCTATATGAGATTAAAACGAAAGCTGGGATCGACATATCACCTGGACGCCATGCAGGAACATTTTTTGAAAAACATACCCGTGGACTCTTCAAGTGTAAGTGGCTTTATCCCTACCATTGCGATCGCTCTCATATTAAGTAAAAGAAATTACAACAAAATTCAGCAGTAAAACAGCCTGCATTACCGATGACGCCAGTATTGCTGTTCGATAAAAAATAATCTTCCTGACTAATCTTCTAAAATCGGCTTCAAATTTGTCTACCAAATTCGTTTTAAAAGAAATAAAATAATAATGATGTCTTTGAAAGTAATCCTAATTGTAAATATTAAAAACTATCTGAAATATAGTCATCAACTTTATTATGGAACATATTTCTCAACTAACAGCCAAAATCAGAGACAAAGCTGTATACCCAGATATCCTAGTCATATCCCGGATCTTTCTGCCGAAAGAAGCTGTAATTGGGGAATATATCTACAATCGTTGTCTGCAAGATCCAGAACGAATAATTGTGCTGGCAGCTAGTTCCTCAGAAGATCGAGTATTTGATAAGAATCAACAGTTTCCTGTGTACCGCTGGTATTATCCTAAATATTGGCGTAGTAGCTATGTGGGAAATATCCTGAAGCCTTTGGTCAATATCGTCTGCTCATTTGTCCTAGCAATTAAACTCTATTTTCGCTATCACTATCGTTACATAGAGTGGGGCCACGGCTATGATTTTCCTTCACTGTTGCTATTAAGCTATTTGTTACCTATTCGCTTTTTTATCTATCTGCACGGCAACGATCTTCTTTGTACTTTACACAATCCCGTGCTGCGATCGCTATTTAAATTAACACTCAAACGC
>CAXUOL010000797.1:0-3427 GCA_964252435.1 uncultured Nostoc sp. | reverse complement strand
CCCCTACACCCCACACCCTTACACCCCTAAACCCACTTTCAAGTCAGGAGGCAGGGCGAAATGACCCTTCCTGCTACCGTGAATCAGAGCAGAACATGGGTCTGAGTCCCCCACTTACTAAGAAGTGGTTCTCGTACCCTACGGGAAGCTAGTGCAACAGGTGGTGTTAATCCGTTTCTAGCTTTGTCCCCCCTGCTCCCTCTCCTCTGAAAGGGTTAGTCTGCACTTTGCTAGGAGACTCAAGGGCAAAAGTTAGGTTATCCCATCCTCCTGAGACCTGAGTTGTGTCTCTGGCTGACTTGAACCAGCAGGTAAAGCTTCATGTCTAGTTCCTGAAGCTCCATTTGGAGAAGAAGGAGGGTTTGAGCCTCCCGATCGCTTCCGAGGTAATATAGCCTGAGCCATGCTTTTAACCAAAATATAGAGAATTGGCACTAAGAATAAACTCAAGAACGTCGAAAGCAGCAGCCCCCCAAACAGCGCTGTCCCTAAAGACCAACGGCTGCTGGCTCCAGCCCCTTGAGAGATTACCAAGGGTAAAAATCCTAACAGCGCTGCAAAGGATGTCATTAAAATCGGTCGTAGACGTTCTTGCCCCGCTTTTACCGCCGCCCTTGTGTAGCTCATCCCCTGCTCATGCAGCTGATTGGCAAATTCTACGACTAGAATTGCGTTCTTTGCGGCTAGACCAATCAAAGTTACTAAACCTACCTGGCAATAGATATCATCCACCACTTTGGGGAAAAGACTATTTGCCATGAAAATATTTGAGCGTAGCCAAAGTGCTGTCATCGCTCCCAAGACTGCTAGAGGAACAGTCAGCAAAATAATGATTGGGTCAATGTAGCTTTCATACTGAGCTGATAGCACTAAAAAGACAATCACGATCGCTAAGGCAAAAATCAAGCCTGTAGATCCCCCAGATGTCTTTTCCTGGAGATAAGTCCCTGTCCATTCATAACCAAACCCTTGAGGTAAGTTTTCTGCTGCTACTTCCTCCATTGCTTTAATCGCCTGTCCAGAACTAGCACCGGGAGCAGGAGCGCCTTGGACTTTGATTGACCTGTACAAGTTGTAATGCGAAATGGTTTTCGGTCCCACAAAGGGAGTAACTTTCACCAGGCTGCTCAACGGAATCATCGCCCCACTTGCAGAGCGAACATACAGCTTGCCAATATCATCTGGATTAGAGCGGAAAACTCCATCTGCTTGGACATAAACTCGATACTGTCGCTGTCCCTGCACAAAGTCATTCACATATTGCGACCCCAAGTAACTTTGCAACGTCCCAAAGATGTCGTTGAGTTCGACGTTGAGAGCTTTGGCTTGGTTGCGGTTTACCTGAATGTCAAATTGGGGAGTGTCTGCGGTGAACTGAGTGAAGACTCGTTGGAGAACAGGTTTTTTATTTGCTGCCGCAATGAACTTTTGAGCAGTATCAACCAGGGTTTGAATCGGCGCAGTTCCAGTTTTGTCTTGAATGATAAACTCAAAACCACCCGTAGTACTTAATCCTCTCACTGGAGGAGCATTCACCGCGATCGCTCTCGCATCTGTAATTGCAGAGAGCTTTTTGTTCATTCTCTGAAGTATTCCATAGACAGACTCAGATTCTTTAGCTCTCTCTTTCCAGGGTTTCAGGTTAGCAAAGGCAATGCCTAAATTAGAAGCATTGCCATCGAAACCAAAGCCACTGATCATAAAACTAGCTCTAACTTCGGGAACCGATGTTACTTCTTTGACAACCCGCTCCATCACAGATTCGGTGTATTTCAAAGAAACCCCATCAGGGCTTTGGACAATGACAAAGAAGTAGCCTTGGTCTTCCTCTGGAATAAATCCGGTAGGCACTGCTCTGTACATCAAAACTGTTGCGACTAAACCAGTAATGAAAACCCCAATTACAATCGGCTTGACATGGGTAAGGTAGCTAACAAACCCGACATATCGGCGCGTGAACCAGCCAAATCCTCGATTAAACTGCGTAAAGAACCACCCCAAAGGGCCTCGTGGAGTTTGAGCCGGACGCATGAGGATGGCTGCCATACTCGGAGAGAAGGTTAAGGCATTGAAGGTCGAGATGCCAATGGAGCAAGCAACGGTTAACGCAAATTGTTTGTAGACAATCCCAGTAGTGCCTGGAATGAATGCAACTGGAATAAATACCGCCATGAGTACAAGTGAAGTGGCAATGATTGCCCCAGTTAACTCCTTCATGGCTTCGACAGCTGCCTCAAAGGGCCTCATGCCCTGCTCTAGTTTGACTGCAACTGCCTCCACTACAATAATGGCATCATCAACAACGATACCGATCGCCAGAACGAAACCAAATAAGGTCAGTGTATTAATCTGAAATCCTAAAACCAACAGAGCCGCACACGTCCCAATCAGGGAAACGGGGATCGCAACAGTGGGAATGATCGTGGTACGCCAGTCTTGCAAAAAGACAAAAATTACCAAGACCACCAAGATAATAGCTTCAACCAGAGTGTGCAGAACTTCTTCTAAAGAAATTTCTACAAATGGAGTGGTATCAAATGCCAACTCTGCTTTTAGTCCAGGTGGAAAATTCTTCTCTAGTGTTTTGATCTGGTTTTCAACAGCATGAGCAACTTGTAGGGCATTACTACCGGGAAGTTGATATATACCCAAACCCACAGCTGCCTTGGGAGCATTTCCTGGGATGGTGAATTTGGCATCAGCAAGATAGCTCTCTGCTCCTAGTTCAACTCGACCGATGTCTCTGACCTTAACTAGAGTGCTATTAGTGATGCCATTAGTAGTGCTATTAGTCGTACTATTAGTTGTACTATTAGTCGTGCTATTACTGCCACCTCGACTCACCTTTAGCACCATATCTTCAAATTCAGCCGCATCTTTAAATCGACTAGTTGCTCGTAAAGCAAATTCAAAGCTTTGATTATCTGGTGCTGGTTCCTTACCAATTGCCCCTGCACCCACCTGAATATTTTGTTCTTGCAGGGCAGTTGTCACATCTTGAGGAGTTAGTTGATGTTGGGCAAGCTTGTTGGGATCGAGCCAGAGACGCATGGCATATTTGCGCTCCCCAAAAATCGTGGCTTTTCCTACACCAGGAAGCCGTTTGATCTGATCGAAAATATACAGGTCAACATAGTTACTGATAAAAATGTTGTCATACTCATTATTTTCTGAGTAAAACCCATAGACAAGAAGCAGACTGCTTGATGCCGTTTCAACAGTGACACCTGTTCGTTGAACAACATCTGGCAGTTGAGGTTCAGCAAGTGCTTGTTTATTTTGAACGTTTACTTGAGCAATATCGCTATTGACATTGGTTGGGAAGGAAACAGTTATATTGCTGGAACCATCATTACCTGTATTAGAAGATATATAGGATACATCTTTAACACCATTAATTTGTCGCTCAATAATGTTGGTGACAGTA
>CAXUOL010000796.1:0-3447 GCA_964252435.1 uncultured Nostoc sp. | reverse complement strand
CCCCGATATATTGGGGAGGGAACCAGATTTTTCTTGTTTCCCCCCTTTATAAGGGGGGACTAAGGGGGGTAACAACGCAATTAAAATCACAGCCAATAACTTTTCAAACAACCTCTTAGGGTAGTGTGTTTTTTTTATTTCACAAAAACTATGAAATATACTTAAAATATGAAGGTGAGTGCATAAGTTAGGCTACCAACACAAGCCTACTGGAATTCAATTAACTGAATCAACCAAACAAATGTCATGAATGAGGAATTCTACAATAGAGGATTGGAAAAGGCTAGGCGAAAAGATTACACGGGAGCAATTGAGGAATTTAACCATGCTTTACAACTGACACCTTACTTTAGCGAAGCTTATTTGCAACGGGGTTTAGCACATTATGACTCAGGAGCAATCCTGAAAGCTGTTTCAGATTATACCGAAGCCCTAAAGCTGAATCCTGAGAGTGTAAAGGCATATTATTGTCGGGGATTGGCTAGGGTAGCGCTGAAAAATTTATCGGGGGCGTTAGACGATGTTGAACGCGCGATTCGTCTCAATCTCAATTATGCTGCTGCTTATAATTTGCGGGGAATGGTGCGGCGCAAACAGGGTTATATTCAAGATGCGATCGCTAACTTTAAAAAAGCTGCTGGGTTATATCTAGAGCAACAGGATAAAGAGAATTGTCGTCTTTGTCTAGAACGAATTAAACAGCTACAACCACAAGAATTACCTGCCCTTGAGGAATCGCGTTCCACCAATGCGCCAATTTTATCCACCAATGATTATTTCACGCAATTATTAGAAAAGGCTGAAAAAGGAGATACCCAAGAGGCACTCGCCGATTTAAACTGGGTATTAAAGGCCGATCCGCAAGATGCCCAAGCTTACTGCTGTCGTGGAGTTGTGCGTTGTAAAATGGAGAATTATCGAGAAGCGATCGCAGATTTTAATCACGCATTACGACTAAATTTTCAAGATGCCATTGTCTATCGCAACCGAGGTAAAGCACGTTCTATCTTAGGAGATCATCAAGGTGCGATCGCGGATCTTAACCAAGCAGTCCAGATGCAACCTGAAGATGTCTTAGTTTATATTGCCAGAGGTAATGTCTATCGGACAATGGGTAATTATCTTGGTGCAATTCAAGATTACACGCAAGCGCTGCAAATCAATTCTGATGATGCTCAAGCTTACTACAATCGCGGCATTACCTATACTTGCTTAGAAGAAATACAAAACGCTGTGGAAGATTATCAACGGGCGGCAAGTATCTTTTGCCAACAAGAAGACTGGGAAAATTATCAACAAGTCTTAAGTAGCCTAGAAAAAATCCAGAAATTTAGTCCAGAGTCAAAAAAGCAAAAATATCACCTGCTACGTCAGCGACTTTTACGAATGGTTGGGGGATACTGGGAAATTGCCGAACGATTGATTCAGCAAAATCAAGATTATCATCCTGGGATGTCAGACGAGTGGTATTTGCAAAAAGTGATTGATGATTTAGAACGCGATCGCAATAGATAAAATATAAATGCTATTACAAACGTAAAATCACCCGTACATTTATACGGGTGAAAATGCGATCAATCACTTGTTATTTTTCAATGAAACTAAACGTACCCTATATTAAGCACCATTTCCAAGTTTAGTTAGAAGTGCGACTTTGACGGCGACGGCGCAATCCAAACATACCAACTGCTCCCACCGCAAACATTGATAGAGTAACAGATGGTTCAGGAACGGTAGCACCAATTAAAGCTTTAACATTTGCCTCACCGACATCAAGAACGACGACAACATCATTAAAGTCGCGATCGGAACCTTCATTTCTCTTACCAGTTGCAGAATCTATCCCTGAAGCGTGTAAACCACCGTATAAATCCTCAAATGCCAAGAGGATGTAGTTGTTGTAAGCATAAGCAACTGCGTGCTCTAGTTTGTCGGCGTTAGAAGCAGTTTTAGTACCAAAGATATTGGCAGATTTGCCACGGCTTAAACCATCAGCTCTCAACCAGAAGTCGAGTTGGCTACCTGCGGTAATATTACCAACTTTGACCCCATCACCTAGTTTTAGTGCACTACCACCCCCGCCAAGAATACACCCAGATCCTTCACAAGAAATATCATTAAAAAGCAGTCCAGACTTATTAGTAGTTCCTGTAGCTTCAAAGGCTAACTGGTTTCTAAAACCTGCACCCTCATTGATAAAGTAAACAGAAACATCGTGGTCGTATTTTAGGTTTAATTTATTGGGGTCTAATTGAAATTGTCCGCTGTTTGAGAGAGCAACCCTTTCTGCTTGGACAAAATGTTGAAAAGGAGCGTCGTTAAAACCAGTTTGAGACTTACTATATATTGTTGGTTTAGTCCAAGAGCTATTCCAATTAAAATTAGCAGCAGATGCAGTTTCTACTTTAGAAACTAACCCGGTCAAGGTAGCTGTAGCGGCAATCAAGGCTGTGAATAAATTAAGTTTCATCTTATGAGCCATTAAATAGGAAAAACAATTTAGATAATGCTTTTTGAGCAGCTATCTGTCTTCAGTCTTCTCTTACTTCTAACAGCTACACTTCTGCAAAGTCAATCTGTTAATTTACTTTTACTAGTATATTTAAATAGCTCTTTATTTAAGGTGTTTTTACTGAAAAAAACTATTTTTTTTGCGTGCATGACAATGTTATTATTACTTAGTATTTAAGTTGATGTATTATTAAAAATTAATGAATAATTTATCCGGTTTATGAAAATCAGATGTGCGATTTCTATACTGAAAAGCTAAAAGCTTAATCTATAGGAATTTTCATTTAAATGAGGTAGATAAGTAATAGTGCGCCGTTATCCGTATCAACTAAGCCAAGGCTCAGTTAATACGTTGCTATACAAATAGAGTTGATCTCCGTACTTACGTTGGGAAACGTAGTAATCTATCAAATCCAGGACTTACGCAAAATTATGAAAAAACGAACCACAAAGGACGCATTCGCGCAGCGTCTCGTAAGAGTTGGACACGTTCGCGCAGCGTCTCGCAGAGAAGGAATAGGAGTTTTAGAGGGTTTTTGCGTAAGTCCTAAAATCAATGAAACTTGGGTAAATAAGTTTAGTCTTTGTATTAAGCACTCAAGTGCTTACTACATACTACGCTTTCGTTGGCTTGATTAACTAGTAGTAGTCTGTCAAAATCGACTTCGGTATCGTCAGAATCTAGAAGTTATGCCAAGGATGGGAGACAATTTAAGGGGGTTGTACCTTAAAATGACAGTCTTTGCTTAGGCTTGATGAATATCTTTTAAGGTTAAAATAATCAAGCTTTTCCAGAGCTACATTCCCCCTTTTACAGATAAAATCTATATATGAACGCTACACAAGAAAAACTAAAAGCTCTCTTAGAGCAGGCTTTAATCGCGGCTTTTGGCGCTGACTTGGCTGGAGTAGATCCAATTTTGGTTCCTGCTAGCA
>CAXUOL010000795.1:0-3448 GCA_964252435.1 uncultured Nostoc sp. | reverse complement strand
CCCCTTATCCCCAGAGGGGACCCCACCTTCCCCTTTAACATGAGTCCCTTTTATTTCCCATAGAAGATGTACGTTAACGCAGATCCCCGACTTCTCGAAGAAGTCGGGGATCTAAATCCAACGATTTAGTCGGGACCATTCCACTGTACTAATCTTTATTTAGTACTTAAAACTACTCAGACCTTCGGATTCTGTCGATTTCTCGTTGTAATTCTTCAATTTGACGGCGTAAAACTTCTGTTTGATTTTCGGAAGATTCTGCTGAAACATTTACCGATCCAGAAGCAGGCGATCGCTGATAATTTCCTCGGCGAATTTGCTGGTATTCTTCGGATACTGCCCACGCTCGTAAGTAATGTAAGCGTTCAACAGGGAAAGGATGACTCAACATCATACCCTGAGCGCCATTGTAGATCAAGAATTTATATATCTGATTCAGTCCATCCTCATCCAATGCCTGATAATTTTCTGACTGCTTGATAAACTCTTGTAAACTACATTCATTGGCATATTTGTTACTACCGCCAGAGAGTTTCATCATCGTTGACATCACAGGATTCAAGTCATCCATTACTAGTAGTGCAGCGCGATCTGACGATAACTCAGCTTTGCGCCGCCACTCAAAAAAGGCGTAAATCAAGCCTTGTGTGACAATATTACCGATGCCAAAAGTCAATTCTCCCAAGGCAGAAGCAGCACTCATCGCCCACATCGCCATTTGAATTAAAATAGTATGACCACATTTAATATGCCCCAGTTCATGGGCTAGCACCGTCCTCATCTCGGCTTCATCTAGTAAGTCTAGTATCGCTGTATTTATGACTATGTAAGGATTCTCTTGCCCCAGCGCATAGCTATTTGCTTGGGGATTTTGCGAGACAAACAATGTTGGTTCTGGGTAAATGTCCAAATCTCGGACGCATTCCCGAAACATCTGGTAAATAGTGGAATATTGACGCGGCCCGACTTGGATGGTGTTACCCATTAGATAGACTAATTGAGGGCGTTCGTAGATAAATTCCACAAATTTACGAGCGATTAAATCAAATCCTGGCAAATTTCGTAAAGCTTGCTCGGCTTGGCGATCTAGTGGATGCCTGAAGGCTTCGCTGGAAATTCCTGTGTAAGTTGGCATAATTTAGGGTATTGGGTAATTGGTCAGTGGTCATTAGTCATTAGCAAAGGAAAAAGGACAAAGGACAAATGACAAATGACAAATGACAAGATAATAGAAATGGGGCAATTGGAAGTAAAAATTACTTTGTATGGAATTGAAAGCGTGTGATTGAGGCAGAAGTTCATTTGTCACTACATAACTTTTTGCGATCGCAAGCGGGGTTCCCTTCCTGGCCCCATCATTTGACGATGGCAAGGTTGGTAGCACGCGCCTTGCGCCTGGGACGTAGCGCCCTAATTCAAGTAGGGGCGGTTTGTGGCTATCAAGGGCGGTATCGTACTAGTTTCGTAGCATCAGCCCTGATGTGGCACGGCCCTGTAATTATTGTTGCTCAAGAAACAGTGCAGCAACTTCTGCTGCGGGTGGAAATTCCCCGTCTACAGCAGTGGCTACCAGCCAATAAATCGATTAGAACAGGTGACGCTTGGCCTGATGCCCAGTTCCAAGGGCTACTGTTGACCTCCCCAGAAGCTTGGTTAAAAGGACAATTGGCTGGTGGCTCACACTTTCCCCAAGGCATCCCCACAATTATTGATGGGGTAGACGATCTCGAAGATTGGGTGCGTGATCAACTTACCCAAGATATTCAACCTGATGATTGGGATCAACTGATGCTAGCTTGTCCCAACCAAGCTGAGGCAATTCGTGAAGCACGGATACAACTAACACACGAACTTTTTCAGCATCCTGCTAATCCATATCAGTGCTATCTAATTTCCCAGCCAGAAATAGAAATTTTAGGACATCTTTATGCTGCTTTAGAGTCAGTGCAAACACTGCCAGAACCCTGGAAAAAATTCTGGCAACAATTTCAAACCCTCAACGAAAATCTTTCCCCCTCATCTTCCCCATCTCCCCCATCTCTCCTCTGGGCGACAATTGCCCATCGACAAGGTTTATTTTCTTTGCACTACGCCCCAATGGAATTAGGGGAAATACTTTCACCTATTTGGCAGCGACAACCAGTAGTTTTAATTGGCAGCGCTATCGAACCGGAAACAGAGGCTCCT
Source organism: uncultured Nostoc sp. (assembly GCA_964252435.1). GTDB lineage: Bacteria > Cyanobacteriota > Cyanobacteriia > Cyanobacteriales > Nostocaceae > Nostoc. The sequence continues at coordinate 1,261 of CAXUOL010000795.1, read as the reverse complement.
CTTTTTCGCCAGCGCCTCGGTTTGGACGATTTAACTTGCCTAAAGTTCTCCTCGGAGAGCCAAGCAGAAGCAATTCAACTCTATGTACCCTATAAGTTGCCTCTACCCAACACACCAGAATTTCAAGCGGCATTTATTCACAAAGTCCGCACACTAGTTTGTCTAAGTGCGACAGCGCCAGGGTTAACGGTTGTCTTGGTGGGAGATGTACCACTCAAATCTCAAGTGGCGACGATTTTGGCCTCAGAGTTTGGTTCGCGGGTACAAGTAGAAAAAACTTGTTTAGATGAAAATGGTATTTTGATTAGCGGTTGGGAATTTTGGCGAGAACATCAACGAGTCTTGCCAGCACCCCATCTGTTAATCATTGCTACATTGCCCCTACCATCTTTGGAAAATCCCCTGGTAGCTGGTAGGGTAGCTCTTTATAAGCGATCGCATCAAGATTGGTTCCGTTTATACTTGTTGCCAGCAGCTTTAAATGAATTACAACGGGCGATCGCTCCAGTACGAGAAAGTCAAGGGATTGTAGCTTTACTTGATAGTCGTGTCGTTAACCGTAGCTACGGCGCTCAAATTCTCGCAGCTTTAAGTCCTCTAGCACGCATTAACTATCTCGATCCCAGCCTGTTTTCCAATACCAATGAGGAAAATTCTGCCTAAAATTCAGTTACCAGTGTCCAATGCCCAATTTAAATTTTGTCAACCAAAGCGCGATCGCAAAGAAGCAAGCATTATTATCAGCTTATGGAAGGTGATGCAATTCATCGCCTCTCTGTAAACATGATTACTGACAAAATAAATTTAGAACCTAAGTAGAATTTGAGTTGCTGATTATGGGTGAAGCAAAACGTCGTGTGCGATTCGTTGTTTAGTGAATCACGGTAATCAGTCCGTACATAACTAAACCAGTCCGACAGCAGATTACTGTCATTTAAAGGCTGAACTCTCGGTCAGATGCAAGTGCAAGTCTTGCCATTCAGACTCAGAATTGACTCCTTATCTGCCCACACCGAACAAGCTCGGCTCTTGTAGAGTGAAGCTGGGAACAGGGCGCAATCAGACGACCGTTGCGAGTTGACACTGGCGCTAATAGGGAGTTCCTACGATGAAACCGAGCCTAAAAAAACGACTTATTTGCAGGCAGGGCGCAACGCAAAATCCCTGACCTCACTGGAGTTCATTCCCGCCGAACATGCGTCGAGTAACGGCAAGAGTCTAGGGAATCCAGTAGTCGAATTGGCTACATCTAACGGAACAA
>CAXUOL010000794.1:0-3454 GCA_964252435.1 uncultured Nostoc sp. | reverse complement strand
ATACTGCCTTAGCGGAGTTAGAGAGCCTTATCAATAATTGTGAAAAGGCTGTGATGAGGTCTATAGAGGAAAAAAACATGAAGTCAGATAAATCAGATAAATCAGTGTCAATCAACAAAATTAACAGACAATTACAACACAATCCCATCGCCATTGTTGGGATGGCTTCTCTATTGCCTCAAGCTAGAAATTTGCGGGAATACTGGCAAAATATAGTAAACAAAATTGACTGTATTACTGATGTTCCTTCTACTCACTGGAATGTCGAAGATTATTACGATCCAAATCCGAGAACTACCGAAGATAAAACCTATTGTAAAAGAGGTGGGTTTCTTCCAGAGGTAGATTTTAACCCGATGGAATTCGGCATACCACCTAGCATTTTGGAAGTCACAGATGTATCGCAACTATTAAGTTTAGTGGTTGCGAAAGAGGCGATGGAAGATGCAGGTTATGGTGAAAAATGTGAGTTTAGCCGCGAGACTGTTGGCGTAATCTTAGGCGTGGCTATGGCCAAGCAGTTAGGAATGCCACTTTCTGCTAGATTGGAATATCCGATTTGGGAAAAAGCACTTAAAAGCAGTGGTTTATCTGACGAAGATACGCAAAAAATAGTTGATAAAATCAAAAGCGCTTATGTGAAGTGGGATGAGAATGCTTTCCCTGGAATGTTAGCTAACGTAGTCGCGGGTAGAATTGCCAATCGCCTAAATTTTGGCGGGATGAATTGTGTAGTTGATGCCGCTTGCGCTAGTTCCTTTGGTGCTTTAAAAATGGCAATTAGCGAACTAGTTGAGCATCGTTCTGACATGATGCTGACTGGTGGTGTTGATACCGATAACACCATCATGGCTTACATCTCGTTCAGCAAAACACCGGCGGTTTCTCCTAGTGAAAATGTCAAACCTTTCGATGCTAAATCCGATGGGATGATGCTGGGTGAAGGTATTGGGATGATTGTCCTCAAACGGTTAGAAGATGCTGAACGGGACAATGATAAAATATATGCCGTAATTAAAGGTATTGGTACTTCCAGCGATGGGCGTTATAAGAGCATTTATGCTCCTCGCAAAGAAGGCCAAGTTAAAGCCTTAGAACGCGCTTATGAAGATGCTGGTTTTTCTCCCGCTACTGTTGGTCTGATGGAAGCACATGGCACTGGTACAATGGCTGGAGATCCGACAGAATTCGGTTCTTTAAAAGACTTCTTTGATGGTCATGATGACAAAAAGCAGCATATCGCTTTGGGTAGTGTGAAATCACAAATCGGACACACAAAAGCGGCTGCGGGTGCGGCGAGTCTGATTAAAACTGCTTTGGCTTTACATCACAAAGTATTACCGCCGACAATTAACATCACTGAGCCGAATCCCAAACTCAACATTAAAAATTCATCCTTTTATCTAAATACCGAAACTAGACCTTGGATTCGTGCTGAAGGCGAAGCGCCAAGACGCGCAGGTGTAAGTTCCTTTGGATTTGGTGGAACTAACTATCATGTCGTTTTGGAAGAATATGAAGCCGACCAAAACCACGCTTACCGCTTACACAGTGATGCTAGTGAAGTGCTGTTGTTTGCTCCGACAGTAGAGCAATTGTTGAGCAAATCGGAAGAGATTTTAGGTAAGTTGCGTTCACGAAGTGACTCCGCAGGAGTATCGCCAGATGCACATACACATTACGCGCAATTAGTCAATGAGTGCAAATCGTCACAAATTCCCCTCTCTGCTGCCAGATTTGGGTTTGTCGCTGAGAATCTAGAAGAAGCTTGCAAGTTATTACAAACTAGTATTGACTGGCTGAAACACAAAGGGTCAGCAGCATCTTGGGAGCATCCCCAAGGGATTTATTACCGTTCCTCTGGTATGGAGTTGGGCGGAAAAATTGTCTCTCTATTTTCTGGTCAAGGTTCGCAATACCTGGAGATGGGCCGGGAACTGGTGATGAATTTCCCTTTGATGCGCCGTCTGCATGGCTATATGGATAGCCTGTTGCTCAAAGATAATTTGCAGCCGCTTTCAGAAATCGTTTTTCCTCATCCTGTGTTTGGAGAGGCAGAAAAAAATGTCCAAATTGCTGCCTTACAACGCACAGAGTATGCTCAACCAGCCATCGGGGTGTTGAGTGCAGGGATGTACAGTATATTGCAACAAGCTGGGTTCAAATCAGATTTTGTGGCGGGACATAGTTTTGGTGAACTGACAGCGCTATGGGCTGCGGGGGTTTTGAGTACCGAAGATTACTTGTTCTTAGTGAAAGCTAGGGGTCAAGCAATGGCTGCACCCGAAGATCCAGATCATGATGCGGGTAGTATGTTGGCTGTCAAAGAAGACATCAGCAAAGTCGAAGCAGTAATCAGACATTTTCCGCAAGTTGCGATCGCTAATCAAAATTCTCCGACTCAATTTGTCTTGGCTGGGCCTACCGCAGAAATAGCGAAAGTCAGAGAGATTTTACACGAGAAAGGATATACGGCTGTATTGTTACCTGTATCAGCAGCGTTCCATACACCGCTAATTGCCTTTGCTCAGAAATCCTTTGCGATCGCCACCAAGTCTGTCAAATTCCAAAGTCCGAAAATCCCTGTTTACAGCAACGTCACCAGTAAGCAGTATCCCAAGGAGCCACAAAATATTCAAAAAATCCTGGAAACGCACCTTTCCAACTCAGTGCTATTTAAACAGGAAATTGAAAATATCTATGCGGCGGGTGGTACTTGCTTCGTGGAATTTGGGCCTCGGAGAATTCTCAGCAACTTGGTGAAAGAAATCCTTGGCGATCGCCCTCATATTACTGTATCTTTGAACCCCAGCACTCAAAAGAATAGCGATCGCTCTTTGCGAGAAGCAGTTGTGCAATTACGAGTAATTGGTTTGGCTTTGAATAACCTCGATCCTTACCAACTTCCCCAAACTATCCCCCCAATTGAGACGAAGAAGACATTAAATGTCCGTTTAAACGGGATAAACTACAGATCCGAAAAAACGAAAAATGCCTTCGCTCTAGCTTTGCAGGATGGGCATAAAGTCACATTACCTACTCCCGAATATTCTGATGCGGCTCCTTTATTTAGCAGCCCAGGTGTGGCTCCAACTCTCGCAGCGATCGAGACTAACGGACACAAAAAATCCACCCCAACAATGAACGGTGTGACTTCTAATATCATCACCCAACCAGAGCAACAAATGAATCCTGTCACCCTGTCACAACCAGCCCAGGAATCTAAGATGCAACCAACACCAGAAAAACTTACAAATTACGAACAACTTTTAGCAAGTTTAGAATACCTCCTGACACAGTTTCAGGAAAATCAAGCTGAGAATTTACAAGTTCACGGTACTTATCTCAACCATCAAATGGAATACGCCAAAGCGTTTTTCCAACTGATGCAGCAGCAGAATTCTTTGTTGAGTGAAAGTAAATCAACAGCCGAAACTGCCAAAATGAAGCTAGT
>CAXUOL010000793.1:0-3457 GCA_964252435.1 uncultured Nostoc sp. | reverse complement strand
TGGGAGGCAGCATTACTCTTGAAAGTGCGGGACTTCATCAAGGTACGACACTGAAAATTACTTTACCTTTGATTGATATCTCACTGTTAGCTGTTCCAAATAAAGAAGCAAATGTCGGAGATTTGGGATTCTCCTCTGGGAATGAAGCAGTAAAAACAAGCCGCTATCCCAGCCTACAGGAGTTTGGGGGAAGTTCCTCTTTGGGGATCAACAAGTCTGTGAAAATAGAGGTAGATAAAAAAAAGTTCCCGAAGTCCCAGTTGTTATTTGGAAATGAGACTTGCGAGATTCGTCTTTCGCCCCTGCAAACTATTTTGGTAAGTCTTCCAAAAGGAGGAGTTTGTGCAAATGGGACTTTCAAGAGTTGACACTCCCACACCTTTAAGGTGTGGGATTCTTCTTTCATCCAGCCAACTTAGCAAGAGAGATGTTTCTTAGTGACTTTTGTAGGGATTCATGACAATCCCAACTCTTCGGGAAAACCGAGCATGATGTTTAGGTTTTGAACTGCGGCTCCTGATGCGCCCTTACCCAGGTTGTCAAGACGAGCAACTAGCAACACTTCTTTGGTAGTGTCATTGGCAAATACACAAACCTGAACAATATTGGTATTATTCAGTGCGTAGGCGTGGCCCGCACTTCGACTTGGCTCAGTGACCATCGTAGACATCGCATCCAGAAATGTTCCGTCTCTTAGCAGTGTAGAATCTTGGAATGGAGCAACCTGCACGAACTTTTCACTTTGATAGTAATCAGCGATCGCTTGATGAATAATCTTACCTGATGGTGGATTATCCAAAGTCCCTAGTGGTAAAGGTATCTGTACTAGCATCCCCTGCTCAAAATCTCCCACTGCGGGTACGAACAGCGGCGGTGATGCTAACCCCGAATACTGATGCATTTCCTTGACGTGCTTATGCCCAAACTGCAAACCGTAGATACCATAAGGGTAGAGTGATTCTGCCCCGGCTTGCTGTTCGTGGAAGGTATGATACTGTTTAATGAGATTCTTTCCGCCACCAGAGTAACCTGATACTGCATTAACAGTGATGGGAAAGTTACTGTTCAGGAGTCCTTTGGCTATCAACGGACGGATACAAGCTAAAAATCCTGTGGGATAACAGCCGGGATTGCTGACAAACTGGGCGCTGGCGATTTTCTCTCGCTGTCCTGGATTTAGTTCAGGGAAGCCATATACCCAGTCTTTAGCCGTGCGATGGGCACTACTAGCATCAAGGATCTTAACCCTAGTATTACTGACTAAGCTAACAGCTTCACGGGCCGCATCATCAGGCAGGCAGAGAATGATAATATCAACAGCATTGATTAGTTTGGTTCGCTCAGTTGCATCTTTACGCTTAGATGCTTCAATGCTAACTAACTCGATATCATCACGTTGGTTCAGGCGTGAGTATATTTGTAAGCCTGTGGTTCCCGATTCCCCATCAATGAAAATCTTCGGTTTAGTAGTCATGGGCCTTTTATTATATGGGAGTGATATTTTGACAAAGTAAGAGTTATTTTAACGGTCAATATTTGAATGAAATTAACCTGCTTTCACCATCCACACCAAAAAGCTCAAGTGTTTGTTAGACTTTCTCCTTTCAGGATATGGATTTTCGCTTTAACTCGTTTTTGGATTGGCTACTCCTCCCAAGCCAGAGTACGTTTCACTGCCTTTTGCCAAGTACCAAAGTTGGACAAGGGGAAATCACTCTTCGGCTCAAACACACGCTCAATTTGCCGTTGTTCTACCAGTGCTTCATAGCTCTCCCAAAATCCTACAGCTAAACCTGCTGCAAATGCTGCACCCTGAACGGTCGTATCGCGCATTACCTTTCGTTCAACTGGAATACCTAATACATCAGCCTGGAACTGCATCAAAAAATTATTCTCACAAGCACCACCATCTACGGTTAATCGCCCAACTGGAGTACTGCTAGATGTGTTAATTGCTTGCACCACCTCCAGAACTTGATAAGCGATCGCTTCCAGCACAGCCCGAACTAGATGCTCTGGTTGTACACTGGCGGTAATGCCGAAAAAAGATCCCCTGGCGCTCATATCCCAGTAGGGTGCGCCCAGTCCACTGAATGCGGGCACAAAATAGACTCCGCCATTATCTTTTACCTGATTGGCCATCGCTTCAGTTTCAGCAGCAGTTTTAATCAGCTTCAGGCGATCGCGCAACCATTGAATACAAGCTCCAGTAGTAAACATACTGCCTTCTAAGGCATAGCCGACATCTAAAGTCTCCCTAGAATTTGCTTGTGTCCATGCCACTGTAGAAATGAGTTGATGATGCGACCGCACAATTTCAGAGCCTGTGTGAGCTACCAAAAAGCTACCAGTACCGTAGGTACATTTTATCAAACCGGGGCGATCGCAGCCATGACCAAATAGAGCCGCTTGCTGATCTCCCAAGATAGCAGTAATGGGAATTTCAACACCCAACAAAGTAGCATCAGTAACTCCAAATACTCCTAAACTCGGTTGAATCTGGGGCAAAATATGAACCGGAATCTGAAACAGATCCAGTAAAATCTCATCCCATTCACAGGTTTTGAGATTCATCAACATTGTACGGCTGGCGTTGCTGTGGTCAGTAGCGTGGACTTTCCCACCTGTGAGATTCCACAACACCCAGCTATCAATAGTACCTGCTAAGACATTGTTCAGGTCAACATCTGTAAAATTGTCTAATAGCCATCGGAGTTTAGTAGCAGAAAAATAGGCATCAATGATTAATCCGGTGCGATCGTAAATTTCATCAGCGTAGCCTTGTTCTTGTAACTGGTGGCAAAGGGGAGCAGTGCGGCGATCTTGCCAGACGATCGCTCTATGGAGTGGTTTACCAGTAGTTTTGTCCCAAATCAAACAGGTTTCGCGCTGTACAGTTAGTCCCAAGGCTGCGATCGCTGATGGCGCAATCTGGGCATTTTCAATTGCGGTTTGCATCACCCAACAGGTATCCTGCCAGATTTGTTGAGGGTCATGTTCTAACCATCCTGGCTGAGGATAATACTGAGTTAATTCTTTATATGCCTGCCCAACAATCTTGCCATCTGCGTTAAATACAAAGGCGCGGTTGCCTGTTGTACCTAAATCCAGTGCTAAAATGTAGCCCGATGATAGAGTTTTTTTGCCAAGTGTGTGCATAGCCGCTTTAAATGTTGCGTAGGCGTAGCCCAACCTAGAAATAGCGATTTTAGCGATACGCCTTCAATCACATATACATTATTTTGGGTACATTTTGAATTTCCTGTTTGCATAGCGTTACGTCTCTGTAAGTTTAAAACGCTACAATTTTACGTAAATTTATACTTAGCGCAAAAGCTTATTCATGTCCGCCTCAAATCCCAGACCTTCACAACATTAAAAAACGCTGTGCATTTTAATTATGTGTAATACCATTTCTTTGTGAGGCTGCGCCAAACCCTTTTAACTTCTTTCTTTC
>CAXUOL010000792.1:0-3464 GCA_964252435.1 uncultured Nostoc sp. | reverse complement strand
TGCAAATTGGGTTAGCTGTGAGAGTTTTACTGCTTGAGTTATTACTTTGCAAGAATTGTTTTGAGTTTGGCGAAACATCTTGTTTTTCTCCTTTAATAGTTGAGTTATTGGTAACGAGCAACAGGAAAGATTACTGACACCAGCCATTAGATATATTCCTACACTAGATACCCAGTGATATATTTACCCCCTCCCCCGCCTTGTCCTGGGTCCATTCTTACCCCACCCCAGACCTTCATCATTTCTTACTCCGTCAACTCATCAAGAATAGTTCCCCTGATTTGAGTCGCTCCCAAATACTCATCAGTAACTCCTACGGCATGGTTTTGGGTTGTCATCGTCATGATTTTCTTCATTTCCTTTGATACATGAGATTGTCTGAGATTAGATTGTGCAAAGCTATGATTTTTCAGGTTTATTGTTTTCATTTTGGAACTCCTTTGATGTTTTTTGATGGTTTTTACAAATTGACCTTTGCCTTAAGGAATTAACCTTGGCTTTGGTTGAGAATAAAATTCTTGTAGGGTGTGTTAAGCGCAGATTTCAACATGATTTTTCATGAAAAATACTTGAAAAGCGCCTAACGCACCATTTAGATGGTGGTGCGTTAGGCTAAAGCCATAACACACCCTACTTAAGATTTATAGGACTTACGCAATAACTCTCTGAAACCTTATTCCTTTGTGTCCTTTGCGTCCTTTGCGGTTCGTTTTTTCATGATTTTGCGTAAGTCCTGATTTACTAAGATCATCATCTTTAGTATGGCCCAGGTGGGTATTTTAGATTAGATTGGATCTGGTTGACAATAGCGCCACCTCCAACCACAGATGCTAACTGTTCATCGTTAAGTTCTTGGTAAGTTGCTGGTTCAATTTGGGATATTAGTGGGTGTTTTACAACCTGGGTTTTTACTTTACGGTCATTGATTTGAAGTTGGCGAAATATCTTGTTTTTCTCCTTTAGTAGTTGAATTGTTGCTAGCAGAAATTTAGCTTTTCTGCTAGTTATACTTGAATTGAAAATTGTTAGAGCTTTAAAGCTTCTCGAATGACCCTGTGATAACTGTTCCGGCTGGAACAGTTTGAATGACGAGTACTTTTTTACCACTATTGACAATCACGCCGTTTGCGGTAGCGGAGTTACCAGAATCGTCTTTAAAGGTGAAAGATGCAGTGCAGTCTGGCTGCACTGTATAAGAGCCTCTAAATGTTCTAGAGATAATCGTACCGTTGAAGCTAACTGTGTCCTTACCACCAAATTTTCCGCCGCCATCAAAGGCAACTAAACCTGTTTCGCCAAAAATAGCAGAGTTTGGTGAAACAAGGGTTCCGCTTGCTTGCGCTCCATAAGTAGAGTTCAATGTACTCAGTGTACAGACTGGAGGAAGTTCTGCGTTAGCAGAGACAGTTTGTCCAATAAAACTAACTGCGGTAAAAATTGCTGGTAGAACTAAGAATTTAACTTTCATGATTTTTTATGCTAAGTGAAAACTGGAAATTTGATTAGCCTAGTGTGGGTGTAGAAAAGATATTAGATTGTCTGATATTGGATAACTTTTTAGCTTTCATTTTGGAACTCCTTTGATGTTTTTTGATGGCTTTTAGAAATTGACCTTTGCCTTAAGGAATTAACCTTGGATTTTGTTCAGAATAAAATTCTTGTAGGGTGTGTTAGGCGCAGATTTCAACATGATTTTTCATGAAAAATACTTAAAAAGTGCCTAACGCACTATTTAGATGGCGGTGCGTTAGGCTAAAGCCATAACACACCCTACTTAAGATTTATTAGAAAAACCAGCTTATTCTTCTTTGACTCGAACTCGATCTCCAAATAATTGGTGATAGTCCATCACTGCTAAGAACACCTCCAACGACAGCCTCAAGGTCTTTCGCTGTCAGTTCAATTATCGCTGCATCCGCATCTATTGTTGCCGATGATTCAGAGTCTTGTCTGAGATTAGATTGGGCAAAGCTATGATTTTTCGGGTTTGTTGTTATCATTTTGGAACTCCTTTGATTGTTTCACTAGTTATTAAAAATCAACTTTTGCTTTGAAGAATTAACCTTGCTTTGCTTGAGTTGATAGTATTAATTTAATCTGGCACTAGAGGAACGCACATCTAATAAATGTCATGTTCAGTCCATGACATTTGTCATAGTCAGGACTTACGCAAAATACCTCTCAAACTCTTATTCCTCGGTGTTCTCTGTGTCTCTGTGGTTCGATTTTCCGTTACCTGTGCGTAAGTCCTAATAGTCTCTATAGCACTAGATGAACGTGAGTTCGACAGATTTCAAAGAACCCCTCTCCAAACCTCTCCCCGAAGCGGGGAGAAGCTTAAAAACCCTAATTTTTCATGACTAACTCAGGATACTAAAGCCCCTCTCCTAGACGGAGAGGGGTTGGGGAGAGGTTCATCGAACTCACGTTAGGTTATATGTAAAAAATTAGATCCCCAACTTATTAAAGAAATCGGGGATTTAAATACTGCGAATTTTCACAAGGTAGATAAGATTGCTATTTAGATAGCAGTTTCTCAATTATTATCAAACTATAGTCATTGACTGATAGTCATCAAGGAAACCTCTAACCACAGCCTCCGAATTTTCACAAATTAGATACGATAAAAAACTTTCGGGTTACTAAATTTTGCTGATAAAATCGTTCCACACCAGTTGAAGTGCTGCTAAATTATCGATCTCCTTTTTAGTAGAAAGTGCTATTTCTAAATCAATAGGATGTGGCTCAATTCCCATTGCATAACCAGCAGCGGCGACTTGCAGATTACGCCGACAAGCCATATCTAAAATAATCATCCGAATTACAGCAAGACGAATATTTGCTCCTTGAGTTACACCACCATGATTGGGCAGAATTACAGCTGCATATTTACCAATTGCTTGAGCAATCGGTAGTACGCGCTCATCAACTCCTACCAATCCTTGATAATCTTCCTGCACTACACCAATATCGTTTGCGAGTAGGCAACTCTCTTGATCGTAAATTTTAGGAACTGAGCGCAAAGTACTGAAGTTAATAATCGCGTCTGAATGAGTGTGAACTAAAGCAACTGCTTGAGGATTATGTTTATGAATTAAACCGTGTAAGCGAATGGTTTCATTAACATACCCGTTTCCTTCAAGGATATTACCATCAAGGTCAAGCATCAGGATATCTTGAGGCTTCAAAGCACCAAAAGAAGGGCCAAACCGGTTAACAAGCATTTTATCTTCGTCAATCATTATTGAAAGATGCCCAGCGATGCTAACACTCAGTCCCAACTGATAAAGTAATCTTGCACCTTGGCAAAGTTCTAACTTAAGTTCATCATGCATATTGCTAATTCTCCTTTGCATATCTTGTTTAGCATAATGTCTAGTCGCTCACATATACTTGCTAAATTATCTTGAATTTTGGCGTTGCATAATTGAAGTATGAATTTGAGCGATCGCGATGAAATGTCC
>CAXUOL010000791.1:0-3469 GCA_964252435.1 uncultured Nostoc sp. | reverse complement strand
GTTCCAGCATCGGACGCCATTGGGGATCGACGTAGAGAAAATGACACCCAGAAATCCGATTTTTGGAGCAAAAAGTGTCAATTTCATGCACCATCAGCGCTGTGATTTCATCCTCATCTTCTCCTGGGGCGATTAAGAACCGATAACCTTCTGCTGGGGTGAATGGTGTCATTCCCAGTAATTTTGGGTAATATTGAATTCCGATGCGATCAGCTAACTCTGCCCATTGGTGATCGAAAACAAATTCACCAGAGCTATGTCCTTTAAGATAAAGTGGCGCAGCAGCAATCAGCGTTTTATCTCGCCACAATGTCAAGTGATTTGGCAACCAACCAGTTTTAGCTGTAACACTCTGGGAAGTTTCGAGATTATTCAGCCACTCCCATTCTAAAAATGGCGTTTTGAGTGGCATTGCCAAAGCATTCCAGGCACTTTGGGGTACTTCAGCAATTTTGTTCGTCCAAACGACAGAATAGCGAGGCTTAAGTTGTTCCACTTTTTAGGGACTGGGGACTAGGGACTAGGGATGGGGAACCGAGGACTGGGGAGTAGGAGGATAAGGAAAATACTCAGTACCCAATCCCCAGTCCCCAATCCCTTATTTAGCGTAATCTAATCTGCTGGTCGTTGCAGGCGATAGTGCAAAAACACTTCTTGCTCAACTGTCTGAACTTCTATGAGTTGTAACTTGGGAGCCAAATCAGGTAAAAATCCTTTCCCTTCGACGGGTGTGGGTGCAGTATTACCACCTAAAATCAGTGGACAGACAGTTAGCCATAATTCATCAATTAAATCTAATTCCAGCAAGGAAGCGACTAATTCACCTCCACCCAAGACCGCCAAGCGTGTTATATGTAGAGTGGCTAGATGCTTCAAAGCTGCGGAAATGTCTATTTCTCGCGTTGGTGTTTCAAAAACCAGAATCTGCTCAAATTCTGGAGGGTACTCCTGTACTCCGATTCCCAGAGTTGAGCGAAGCGTCTCTAAGCGTTCTTTCCACGAAAATGCTCCTGCTGTTGTGGTGAGTAGCCAGCGTCTAACTGGTTGCTTAAAAAAGTGAATTTCCGGATTAAGGTTTGCAGAGTTTGTAATCACTATATGAACTGGTTGCCGAGGCTTCCCTCCTTGCGCCCGAAGTTGCACTAGAGTTGGATCGGTTACAGTAAGTGTTGTTCCATAAGCGTCCAGAGTCCCAGCACCGAACAAAACGGCATCAGAGGCAGCAATTTGTTTTTCTAAGTGTGCTTTATCAACCCTTGAGCCAAACCGAGCAGGCGATCGCTTAAAATCTGCTATTTTGCCATCTGCACTCATTGCTAAAACAACTGTAGTATGAGGACGATGTTGCAACATTAAATTGATTTGATAGTTTTAATATTTTCTTTAGTTGGATGTAGATTCTCAAACAAAACCATACCTGTAAGCTACTGTTTTATAATTTCACCACTGTACTTTATTGATATGCAACAAAAATCGTTTCTACATCTAGCATATACGAGTTTTGGTATACCACGTTTCTTTTTGAATTATAGCAATTTGTTATTTTTAAACATTGAAAATAAAATTCTGATCATTTAATAAAATGTCTCATCTAGCTGGTCTAATTGCATATCTTTGGTGTTGTAGATTGCAGGTGCAAAGTGAGACACTCGATGACTAATTCCCGCCAATCTTCCTTTCGTCGAATTTTAGTAACAAGAATATTGCTGCTGTTTGTTCCAGTTTTACTTATAGGGGAAATTGTTGCCTTGAATAAGGCACGTTCTAGCATATTGGGAACTGCACGGCAAAATTTAACAGAAAGCGCCATCAGTAAAGGAGAGAGAATTGGAGATGCGATCGCAATCTTAAAAGCTAATTTGCTGAGTGTAAGTAAAACAACCGTTATTCCGTCGGGTTCGCCTATACAAGAGCAAGAAAGTCTCACGCAGTTAAGACAACAACTTCCAGCCAGTATTGAGTGCATCCAATTAACAAATCTCTCAAACCAGAAGATAATTGCCAGTAGCTGTGGGGATCGAGAAATTGGAGAATTGAAATTGCCTTTGCCTAATGACGGAATTGATGTCAAAGCAATGTTTCCGCCAAAGGCAGGAATAACTGGAAAAAGAAACACACAAAATCAACTGCAAGTAGTTTTATCTGCACCAGTTTCCGATAGCCGAAAAAATTCAGTTTACAGCTTAAGTATTCAGTCTGCATTGTACCAACAAACTAGAAATCCGCCGGGATCGCTCACGGGCGCTATGGTAGTGATTGCTGAAGATGGCACAATTTTGGCACACCCATTCACAGATTGGGTGGGAACTAATATCAATCAGCACCCTCATGCTTCCCAAATCAAGAGCATAATTAAAAATGCAATTACGGGAAAAAACGATTCGATAAATTTGTCTTTTACACAAGGAGAAGAATTAGTCGCTGGCTATACAGCTATTGCAAATCCACTTACTCAACAGCAGCAGCAAAAATGGATAGTTTTAGCTGTTAGTAGTGTTGATAATGCGCTTTTTGGTTTAGAGGAAATAAAATTAATTCTTATCGTTCTGACAGTTGGTTTAATTGGCGCAAGTTTGTTAGCATCCCTATATTTAGCTCCTTACTTGGCCCGTCCTGTAGAAGAATTGCGAGACTATGCTCTCAATATTCACTCTCACCATGCCGCACAACCAGTTCCGCACAATTTTCAAATTCGGGAATTCAATCAACTGGCCCAAGCATTAGACCAAATGGTAGAAAGGCTGAAAGCTGGATCGGAAGAACTAGAAACAGCTTGGAAAGAAGCAAAAGCCGCTAACCAGATTAAAAGCCAGTTTTTGGCTACGACTTCCCATGAATTGAGAAACCCATTAAATATTATTATTAACTGTATTCGCCTGGTTGAAGAGGGCTTATGTGATGATCGGGAAGAAGAAATGGAGTTTCTCAAACGTGCCGATGAAACAACAATTCACTTGCTAGGTATTATTAATGATTTACTCGACATTTCTAAAATCGAAGCAGGTAAGCTTTCAGTTGTTTCTACACCTATTGACCTCCGACAACTCTTGTTAGAGGTGATTAATTTACAATCAGTTAATGTTCAACAAAAGGGCTTGCAATTGAAATGTGAGTTAGCTCCCAAAGTGATACCAATTAAGGCAGACGCGGGAAAACTCAAGCAGGTGCTGATTAATGTTATCGGCAACGCCACCAAGTTCACCGACACCGGAAGCATCACCATTGCTACAGAAATTCAATCTAGTAATGGTAAATCTCAGGTGGTGGTAGCTGTGAAAGATACAGGTATAGGCATTGATCCGACTCAACAGCACAAACTATTTCGCCCCTTTGTAATGGTGAATGGCACTACAACACGTCAGTTTGAAGGTACTGGACTAGGACTAGCGATTTCACGAAACTTAATCGAACTCATGGGAGGCAGCATTACTCTTGAAAGTGCGGGACTTCATCAAGGTACGACACTGAA
>CAXUOL010000790.1:0-3472 GCA_964252435.1 uncultured Nostoc sp. | reverse complement strand
TTACAGCACTTCCGGCAGCTATGAGGTACATCCTAAAAGCTGAAAGCAATGATAGGAGAGGGGCAAGGAGAAAACTATATTGCATAATAGCCGGAAGCGCTGTATGCTTTCGTGGTTTAATCAGATGAAACAATTACGAATATAGGTTGATGTCTAATTGAGAACAATCAATCTGTTAATTATGCAATGCCACCACAGACCAAATTTTGATAGTTTGGTCGGCACTACCGCTAGCTAAAGTTTGTCCATCGGGGCTATATGCAACAGACCAAACTGGTTTGCTGTGTCCTGCAATGCTACCTAATGCTTTACCTGTAGATGGATACCAGAACTTAATCGTGTTATCTGCACTGCCACTGGCTAAGACTTGTCCATCCGGGCTAAAAGTTACAGACAACACTTTTGCAGAATGTCCTACCAGTGTGTGCAACAATATGCGATCATTAAGCCGCCAAAGCTTGATCGTCTTGTCCGCACTGCCACTGGCTAGGATCTGCCCATTTGGGCTGAAAGCAACAGATAATACTCCTTGAGAATGCCCCACGAAAGTGTGTGTTAGTACTGCACTTTCTTTTCCTGGTTGAGTGTCTAGCTGCCAAATTTTAACTGTGCCATCATTGCTGCCACTAGCAAAAGTTCTACCATCTGGATTAAAGGCAACAGACTTTACAGTGTCAGTATCCTGAAGTGTCTGTAATTCTTTACCAGTTTGGAGATTCCACAATTTGATTGTCTTGTCGGTACTGCCACTAGCAGCCAAAAGACCCTTTGGACTAATCGCCACAGACTCCACATCATCAACATGACCATTGAGGGTACGCAGCAAAGCACCAGTTTCTAGATTCCAAACTTTTATCCGGTTATCCCAGCTACCACTGATCAGAATATGGTTGTCACGACTAATGGCAAGGGACTTAACTGCATCAGCATGGCCTTTAAAGGTATGAAGTAATTTGCCAGTATGCAGATTCCAAATTTTTATCGTGCCATCATAGCTACCACTAGCTAAAGTTTTACCATCTGGACTAATAGCGATCGCATAAATCCATATTGAATGCCCTTTAAAAATATAAGAAGGTTGGAAATTGAGCAAAGATATGGAGGTAGATACGTGAGTTTTGAATCGTGAAAGTAAACCATAGAAACTAAAGCTACTTAAGGCTACGATAGTAATTACTAAAGCTGTTAAAACCTTATTGAGGATTAGTTTTGACATTAACTATAGGCTCCAAATCACAACTAGCAACATTATTTAGATTGAGCAATCTTTGTTGGAAACTTGCTCTGAGTTGGACTTTAGACAACAAAGCTCGAAGATTATGTTCGTTGTGTAAACTATCTACGAACTACCTCTTTGTTTGTTGTACTCATCTTTTTTTGTTGCTGATTCTGGTGTTCAATCCAAAGGCGAATCAGAAATAAAGCCATAATAGCGGTAATCGACATAATGGCAGTGGGTGTTAAATATGTCCAATGCCCTGACATTTTGTCCCAAATATGCCACGTTAAAAGAAATATGGCTAAGTAAGTAAGTTTGTGCAATTGCTTCCAGTTTTTCTTTAGCTTTTTTACACTCCAATTGTTAGAGGTGATAGCCAATATTGTAAAGATAGTGAAAGTAGATATTCCCTGTGAATAAATCAAAAATGTCTTTGGGTCTAAAAAATCAATATCTCTTTTTTGAGCTAAAAGAAACCCATGAGTCAATGCTAAAAAAAATCCGCTCACACCGACGTTCCGGCGGCGTTTTAGTAGCCATTGAGGAATACCAGTTTCTTTAGTTTGAGGAAAAACTATTCTAAGAATTGTCGGAAGCAAAGTAAGAATATAACAAGCTAATGCTAGAAAACCTAATATATTAGGTAGTGGAGAAGGATCGATTGCGATCATAGAAAATCTCCCAATGATGTTTGCAAAAAAAATCTTTGAAGTGATGAGCGTTGCATACTATAGGTATGAATTGAGATTATCGGCTGTGTTGCAAAAATAGGTGCTGGTCTGAAAGAAGTCATTGATGTATGAGTGAGTGCCAGTAGCTTAGAACAAGCACATCATGTCAAGAAGAACACTACGTTCTCAATGAGTCGAAATAAATCTGATTAACCTATGCTTATTATCAATAGAACTTACACACAGGTAACGGAAAAACGAACCGCATACTCCTACGGAGAAGCAAGCTACGCGTTAGCGTCTCCCCTTCTCCCAAAGGGAGAGGCTAACGCCAAGGGAGAAGGACACAAAGTACACGTTCGCGAAGCGTCTCGTTGGCGCAGCCTCTCGGAGAGAAGAGAAGGAATAAGAGTTTGAGAGAGTTTTTGCGTAAGTCCTAATCAATAAAAATGCAGCTTATCAAAAAGTAATTGATGAACTCAAAAAATCAGAGCTAGTGTCCAATAATTATGAATTATGACAAGTCAAATATCTAAATAATCTTGAGCAAGATTCTCGATTTATTAAACGATTGGTCAAATCAGGAATAGGATTTGCCTTGTTCAATCCATCGAGGCAAACCTTGAGGGAATAGCAGGCTATGAACATAATTTGTAAGGACAAGTCAATAGACTTTAAAAAATAGAGGTCGCTGCTCAAGTGATAGTTTTTTGCTCAAATTTTCGGAGTAGCTGCATAAATAACTAGTTTTGATTTATACAGACCTTTTGACCTTTACAAGTACAACACAACTTCCCTGCTTAAATGTATTAGAGAAGAGATGTCGCACCCGACACATGTTTAGTTTTGAAATTTGGTAGTGTCCAAGATGCAATATGCAGAAGTAGAGTTTCCTGATGTGGGAATCCTTGCCCTTCCTCTACCACAAATGTGCCAGCGATCGCATACACTGAATTGGGAGCAAGCTATAGGGCAGTTCTGTCGAGCAAATGAGCATTCTTTTACATCCTATTACTTCAAATTTGGAAGTTATTAAAGCTTATGCTGTGAATACATATCTGAGTTTGAATAGAAAGTTATGCAAATTTCAAAAATATTTTTTATAGGTAACTACTCAGTGGGTGCTGAAATCGCTCCAAACCTTTTATTCAATACTTATCGCTTAAGGAGAAGGGTTTAAATTCACTCCTTACCATAATTAAAAATTCTCATGTTTCCCCCACGAAGATTTAAAAAGTTCTTCCCCTTTAGTGTGGGTTTCAGTAATTAGAGACTAGAAAAAAGCTTTAGAAATCCTTATCCCAAAGGCAATTTGGGAATTTTACGAATTGCGAATTAGTAATTATTGTTAAATCTTTTCAAAGCGTGGTTCGGTTGGACTACCGATTTCTGGCTGTGGAGGCTTAGACAATAGTCAATCCAGTCTCATTCGTAAGTTTGAGATATTCTCACTATACTGCTTGCAGGTAGTGGTGAGAGTTGTCACTTGAGGTAAAAATATCAATGGTAAACTAAAACAACTTTAAGAAAAAGTCAATAACTCTTTATTTTCGTTAGAGTGGGATAACAATCAAAGTGTGAG
>CAXUOL010000789.1:0-3475 GCA_964252435.1 uncultured Nostoc sp. | reverse complement strand
ATACCCGAATATCCAACTCAGGACAGCGAGAGTTAGCCAAAAAGGCTGCTTTTCTGTACAAGTCAGCGTTGAATGATTCAAACCCAGCAATCAAGACGATGCGTTTCATGCCTGTAAGCTACGAAATATTTGTTTACTTAAATTTTAAACGTGCTTTCAGGATGATTGTTAAATATCTACCCACAGATTCCGGTCAAGTTTCGTGTTTTGAAATGAAATGATGGGGCTATGCCTATGCCCAGCACAAAATTAGCTACGATAAATCATATAATTATCCTCACCAACACAGAAATGTTAATTACATACACTGCAAAATATACAAAAACTAATAGCGGATATATGGGACAACTCATTGAATGGCAAGAAGTTATTACAGAAGGAGAAAGCCTAGAAGAATGCAGGGCTATGTTACAAGACGCAACCAAAGAAATGGTTCTTGCATATCGCCAACAAAATAAAGAAATTCCCATAGGTGGTTCTTTGCTCGAACAAATTCCTATAGAGGTTTGAGTGTGTCAGTCAAACGAAAAGAGCTAATTAAATATTTAGAACAAAATGGCTTTTATTTATTAAGGGAAGGAGGAAATCATTCAATTTATCGAAACAGAATTCAGGAGTCAGGAGCCAGAACTAAAAGTTGAGCAAAATCTAAATCTATAGTTAATAAAATTCTCCCTTCTGTACGGGCTTTAATTAAAATTTCATTATCTGGTAGTCTTTGCAAACCTTCATCACGTAAATGCACGACATCATAACCATCGCTACGCAACCAAGATACAGTGCGTAGTGAAATTCCCATATCTACCAAAAACTTCATTTTACTGGTTAAACAATTTTGAATGGATAAACCCGTTCTTGAGTCAACCACGCTGCATAAAGTAGAGATTGACGAATATCTTCTGCTTCTAAATCAGGATATTCCTCTAAAATTTTTTCCGCAGGTTTTCCATTAGCTACCAAATTGACCACTAAAGAAACCGGAATTCGCATCCCGCGAATGCAAGCTTGTCCACCCATAATGCTAGGGTCAAATGTAATTCTATCTAGACCTAACATAAACTTATCTCTCCAAAATCTCTCTCAAAAACTAACTTAAATCCACAGCAAACGCTACCCTAGAAATCAGTATCACTCAAACCCTAAAGTTTCAACTATGATCGCCCCGCCTCAACAAAACTATGTCACCGTTGAAGAATACCTCCAAATCGAGGAACAGAGCAATATCAAGCATGAATACATCGACGGCTACATCTACGCAATGGCTGGAGCGCTCGATCCACACGTTACCATTGCGGGAAACCTGTTTGCTCTCCTCCGTAATCATCTGCGCGGCTCTAGTTGTCGTGTTTACATCGCTGACATGAAAGCCAGAATTGAATCTCTGAATCGCTTTTATTATCCCGATGTGATGGTTACTTGCGACCAACGAGATCGAGAAACGCCTGGTTATAAAAGATTTCCCTGTTTAATTGTCGAAGTTTTATCTAATTCTACCGAAGCCTTTGACCGAGGCGACAAATTCGCTGATTATCAAACACTGGAAAGTCTGCAAGAATATGTTTTAATTAATACGAAGCGTCAACGAGTCGAGTGTTTTCGACGCAATGAGCAAGGGTTGTGGGTTTTACAATCCTACACAGCAGAACATCAATCATTTCGACTCAACAGCGTGGATTTTGAGGAAACAATGGCAGCACTCTACGAAGATGTAGTTTTTGAACTGGGGACTGGGGATTGTTGAGTTTTTGTCAGTCATGTTTGGTAAAATACAACTGGTTGCTTCACCGCCACGATCGTTGATACACCTCTAGACAGCCTTTTAAGGAAACCTACGTGAAACGTTGGACAACGAGAAAAGAAGTTGGCACATCTTGACTAAATACAAATAACCTAAAGAGCGTTTGTCTCCTAGTGCGAATAAGCCAGCATCATCCGGGACAGTAAAATTTGTATGGTACAGGGTAAGAAATTCATAGTCTGCGGTAGGGCATTCCGTGGACTTAAAACAAAGCTCAACGCCTCCTAAGCAATCGCTGGATTGGTTGAGAAGCCTACACTGTATGCTTGCATCAGTATAGGAGTATGTCACTAAACTATATAACTGATAAGCCTTGAAGGCTTCCTAACCAGGCGGAAGCGTTGATGAAAGCAGGCACAATTGATTAAAAAAAAGTTATGGCGCTCATAGTTCAGAAATACGGTGGTACATCTGTCGGTTCAGTCGAACGTATTCAAGCTGTTGCACAGCGTATTTATAAAACTGTTAAAGCTGGAAACTCTATTGTCGTAGTGGTTTCGGCAATGGGCAAAACCACCGATGGACTCGTCAAACTAGCTACTGAAATTTCTCCAAATCCTAACCGCCGGGAAATGGATATGCTGCTTTCTACTGGCGAACAAGTAACTATTGCCTTACTCAGTATGGCTTTGCAGGAACTCGGACAACCCGCAATTTCCATGACTGGCGCTCAGGTAGGAATTGTTACCGAAGCCGAACACAGCCGCGCTCGGATTTTACATATTGAAACTACTCGCCTAACTCGCCACATAAATGCAGGTAAAGTAGTTGTAGTAGCTGGCTTCCAAGGCATATCCAGCGTCGGAGAGATGGAAATTACGACTTTGGGTCGTGGTGGTTCCGACACCTCAGCAGTGGCGATCGCAGCCGCATTAAACGCGAATTTTTGCGAAATTTATACAGACGTTCCAGGTATTCTCACTACAGACCCCCGCTTAGTTGCCGAAGCCCAGTTGATGGATGCTATCAGCTGCGATGAAATGTTGGAATTAGCTAGCTTGGGTGCAAAAGTGCTGCATCCCCGCGCTGTGGAAATTGCCCGTAACTACGGTGTTCCCCTTGTAGTTAGGTCTAGCTGGACAGATCAACCAGGGACTTGGGTGACATCAGCCAAACCCCAAGGGCGATCGCTGATTAATTTAGAAATTGCCCGTCCTGTAGATCATGTAGAATTTGACACTAACCAAGCAAAGGTCGCTTTGTTGCGCGTCCCCGACAAACCAGGCGTAGCAGCCAGGTTATTTGGCGAAATTTCTCGGCAAAAAGTAGATGTAGATTTGATTATTCAATCAGTTCATGAAGGTAATAGTAATGACATTGCCTTTACTGTGACAACACCAGTATTAAGACGTGCAGAAGCAGTAGCAACAGCGATCGCCCCAGCATTGAGGAGTCAATCTAACCCCAAACTGGAAGAAGCCGAGGTAATGGTAGAACATAACATTGCCAAAGTCAGCATCGCAGGCGCAGGAATGATTGGGCGTCCCGGTGTAGCTGCAAAGATGTTCGCCACCTTAGCTGAAGCAGGCGTGAACATCCAAATGATTTCCACCAGCGAAGTGAAAGTAAGCTGCGTAGTCAATGCCGCCGAATGCGATCGCGCCGTTAACGCACTCCGCACTGCCTTTGAGATTGAAGCAGGGGAGCAGGGGAGCAGGGGAGCAGGGGAGCAGAGGA
>CAXUOL010000788.1:0-3480 GCA_964252435.1 uncultured Nostoc sp. | reverse complement strand
AAACGGCTAAATGTCTATTCCAGCACGGTTTATAAACGGCGAAACGATCCAGAGTTTCCTGAGTGGAGTCGCAGCAAAGACCCTGATGGTATTGCCTGGTCATACTCAGAAAAAGCTAAAGAGTTTTTCCCACTGGAAGAAGGTTGAAGGAGGCAGCAGGCAGGAGGCAGCAGGCAGGAGTGGAAAATCATCCCTTTATTCGACCCAGGATGATTTGGCAGATCTGAACGAGAGTTCAGTTCTGTTGTCTTAAACCCTTACTCCCTCTGGTTGCAGCAGTTATAGAGTACGGGTAGTCTTATATCATGTCCGGCTAATTAGTTATAATTCCTGAATCTATGCAGATGAGCAACAAAAACTCCTCTCCTCTGCTCCTGGAGCGGTCTTAATGATAAGTCTTTAACCGGACACGATATTACTCCTGCCCTCTGCCTCCTGGCTTCGTTGATTTTTGAATTCTAAACCCACAACTTCGTTGATGGAATTTAATCCGCTTTGTTCTAGCTTGGAAAGTAAACCTGCTAGAATTCGGCGTACCATCATTGGTCCTTCGTAAATCCAGCCTGTATAAACCTGAATCAAGCTAGCACCAGCAGTAATTTTTTCCCAAGCATCTTCAGGAGAAAAGATACCACCAACGCCAATAATCGGGATTTGTCCTTGAGTTTGCTGCCAAATAAACCGAATTACCTCAGTGGAGCGATCGCGTAATGGTTCACCACTAATTCCGCCAGCTTCATCCTGGGGTGATTTGCCCGTTTGGTCAATCACTTGGGTTTTCAGTCCATCACGGCGGATCGTGGTGTTAGTGGCAATAATTCCCGCCAATTGGTAGGTTTTAGCTAAAGCAATAATGTCAGCGATCGCTTCCCATAATAAATCTGGGGCTATCTTGACAAAAATTGGTTTTTGTGTAGTATTTTCTTGTTGTAATAAATCTAAGATGGTACTGAGCATGGCAGCATCTTGGAGCGATCGTAACCCTGGCGTATTAGGGGAAGAGACATTAACAACAAAATAATCTCCCAAATCCTTGAGTAAGCGAAAACTATCAAGATAATCCTGTGCAGCTTCTTCCAGAGGAGTTACCTTAGATTTCCCCAAATTTATCCCTATGGGTATTAGGTGCGTTGACTCTTGTTTCAAACAGGCCGCCATTGCTGCTGCACCGAGATTATTAAAGCCCATGCGATTGAGAGCAGCTTTATCCAACGGCAAGCGAAACAAACGGGGACGCGGATTTCCTGGCTGTGCGTGAAAAGTTACAGTTCCTAGTTCTGCAAAGCCAAAACCCAGGTTAGACCAAATACCAGCAGCGACTCCATCCTTATCGAAGCCAGCTGCTAATCCTACCGGATTTGGGAAGTTTAGCCCAAACAAATTTTGTTCTAGGCGAGAATCGTACAGACATAAAGATTTTTGTAAGCGTTGGTTTGCCCAACTAGCAGGAGTTTGTGATAGCCAGCTAAAACTGCGAATCGTCTGCTGGTGTAACCATTCTGGGTCTGTTTTTACCACATTAAACAAAAGCGGACTAATTGCAAATTTATAAATATCCATTAGCTTTTATTTTTGAATATAGTACTTTGTCAAGCTAGTTTTGACGTTTGTAGTAAGGACTTTAGTGCTGAAAAAATAAGGACTAAAGTCAGGTAAACAATGGGATTTACTGACAAATATCCGTTACGATCCATCGTCAAACTTGAGTGCTGAATTGGCTTATGATAAATTCTCTAGTCGAGCCAATGTTAATTGGGCAGTATCTCCTAACGTATATTTATTCGGTAACATTGACAGCCTTAAAGGAACATCTGAGGGTGTACAAATTTACTTTACTGGCAAAAATACTTTCACCTTTGCTCACGCTAGTATTGACAGTGCAAATCGTTGGCAATGGAGTTTGTTACAACGTTTAAGTAAACTAGAATTAAACCTACAGGGTAATAATACTGGTATTTCATCACAACTTATCTACAATTTATCTCCACTAAGCTCTACTGGAGGACATTCAATACTATTAAACTATGATGAGTTAAGCCAACAACACCAGAGCGATCGCTTGGTAAGCTAATACGCATTTAACTTGCATATTGTTGATTTTGGAGAAAAAGCGTCAATCCTTCTCCCCTGCTCCTCTGCCCCTCTGCTCCCCTGCTGTCTAAATGTGTAAATTAGGTGTTTAACAGCTTAACATTAGGTTGGGTTTATCGTTCCGAACAACGCGCAGTTGATGGTAGCTATCTTTGGGAAGCAAAGTTAGGTTACGGTATGGGTTCCCAGGGAAATGGAATAATCTCATCACTTTCTACCGCAATTTTGCCTGGATTACTATTGCGATCGCAGTATCAAGGAATATCATTAACTACAGATCAACCCAGCTTCAGTATAAATTTAGTTTCTAGCCTCAATTTCCAAAGAGGTATCGCCCCAGGAAATGGACGTTCTGACTATTTACGCACTCAAGGTGGATTGTTAATTCAGTCTTTTTTTGATAGCAACGGCAATGGCAAGCGTGACCATAAGGAAAAATTTTATACTGAAAACCCTGAGTTAATGTTTTTGCTTAACAATAAACAGCTAAAATCTTTTAAACTAGAATATCAAGGCGATCGCCTCTTAGTGCGTCTCCCACCAGGAAGATATCGTCTTGACTTTGATCCATCTGGTTTTCCACCTGATTGGCAAGCTACCACAAATGCTTTAGCTGTTGATGTGGTTGCTGGTTCTTATACCCCTATGATCATACCACTGGTTCGTTCCTATATTTGTTCAGGTGTTGTCACTGATGCTCAAAACAATCCTGTGGCTGGTGCAACCATAGAAGCCATACAACTAGATACTAACAAACGACGTTTTTCTGTGACTAACAGTGCTGGAGTTTATTATTTAGAAGGTTTAGAACAAGGTAACTATATTTTGCAAATTAATGGTCAGCCTGGTGGTAAATTAAAACTAGATGCTGCATCGGAATCGCTGAAAGAATTAAACTTGCAAATACCTGGAATAGGCTCTAGTAAATAAACTTGCGCCTCTACATTATTGGCTTGAGCAATGGTGCAACCCAATGATGGGTTAATTTTTATCGTTGAGTTTTGTCCTTCTACCCAACACACCCTGCATTTTTCTTAACCAAAGAAATTAAATACTTGGTTAAAGTATAGCGACTGTGTTAAAAGTCAAGCGTAGGCGTAGCCCGCACTTCGACTTGGCTCAGTGACCATCGTAGACATCGCTTTTATCGCCCTGCTAACCACGACTGTAAATCAGCTACACTGTTAAAATCTAACAGTGATTCACTCAAATCTTCTAGAACAGACAAAGGTAAAGCAGCGATGGCAGAATACATTTCTGGAGTCAGGTTGCCAAATCGCTTTGTTAGCTGTCGGTTAATTAGATTAACTGTTGCTTCTTCGCGCCCTTCTTCACGCCCTTCTTGCTTAATTTCCCGATAAACTCGCGTTTCTTTAAGTGTAATCCCCA
>CAXUOL010000787.1:0-3483 GCA_964252435.1 uncultured Nostoc sp. | reverse complement strand
TTACCATCTGCTGAAGTTGTTCTGGTCGCCGTAGAACTGGTGCCAAGTCAGGAGAAAAATTTGCTAAACCAGCTTCTGACCAAATTTTCCATGAGTCTTGCATGTGCTTTACAGACATTTCTGAACTCGTGAAGCTCATTGGGGTTTCTAAGATAACTTCTTGAGTGCGATTGCAACTTAGAGAAGTAAAGTTTCCTTGCAAAGCTAGGTCAAATAATAGTTCTGCTATCGTATTTTCTGCAATAGATTGAATCTGTTCCCTCTGAATTTTCTGTTTTTTATAAAATATTTCTATCAGTTTATAGTCCCAGTAATCAATTGATAGGTCTTGCCCACGTAACTGCAACTTATTAATATCAATCTGGGGACAATTTTGAGCTATATGTCTACGCCAACGTCGGAAGGGATGAGTTCCTCCTGTTGCCCAAACTATCCGTCCCAATCGATAGTAAAAATTCCATTGGCTGCCCTTTGAACTCTTAATATTTAATTTGCCATTGTATTGCAACTGAGTACAAGTTTTAAATTCATTTACTAGGTTATTTGAAATAAGTTCTTGATAGGGCATAGTTTGTTCCTTTTATTAAAAAGCTAGCCATTAAAAACCGATATTAGTAGAGTATGGCGTAAATCCACCTATCATCTCAATTAACCAGACAAGTTTCTTAAGTCACTTGTTAAAGATAGGCAACATTTCTGTGACAGTGTTTTAGCTATATAGTGGCAGATATGTGAATAAGTGCAAATGGATTTGGGATATAGCGGTCTAAATCAAGATTATTAAAAGCAAGGCAGATGTTAAGATGGCAAAACTATTTCTAGAAATAATTTATCTAGCATAAAGTTTTATTGGCAGATTTTACTTTTCTGCTAATATTTATGACTAAAGGAGGTTGCCATAGTCGACATCATAGTGTAACAACATTTTAATAATTTTCATCTAGAATCATATCCGTATAAGTTCTGAATTTTTTTTTAAAAAAGTAGAGAGTTGTACTTTATTTATTGAGATTGACAATAGAGGTTAAAATATTTATTTAAGTTTACTATTCTTAATTATTATAATTAATGTCAACTTTTCTAGGGAATATTATTCTTAAAAAAAGGCGTGCTACTAAAACAAGTAGCAGCCAGATTATAAAGTATTTATTTAAAAAATCTCTTCAAGGTTGCTTATGGTTTTGATAGCTGACAACAGCTGCCCTGAGATTACTTTGGTGTTCTGAAAGCAGCCGATCGCCTTCGTCTTTTTCCAAACCAGTCCAGTGCATCAAGAGCGCCAGTTTAACCCATTTACCACTACGTTCTAGTAAAAAGCCAGCAGTTTCCCGACTTAAACCTGTGAGGTCTTGCAAAATTCGCAAAGCGCGATCGCGTAATTTTTGATTTGTTACTGCCACATCCACCATGCGATTGCCATAAACTTTGCCTAGCTTGACCATCACGCCGCTAGAAAGGATATTTAAAGCTAATTTAGTGGCTGTAGCAGCTTTCAGGCGAGTTGAACCGGCGATTATTTCTGGCCCTGTTAAGAGACGAATGTCAATATCGGCATCAAAGCTAACTTGTTCAGCAGGAACACAGGCGATAAAAATAGTTGTAGCTCCTCGCTGACGAGCAGCATGAAGCGCACCGTGGACATAAGGCGTTGTCCCACCAGCGGTAATGCCAACTACGACATCTAATTGGGTAATGTGCCGCCCTGCGATCGCAGCCTCACCATCTTCAATGCTATCTTCTAAATCTTCAGAACTGCGTACTAGTGCGCCAGCACCACCAGCAATAATCCCCTGTACCAACTCTGGGGGTGTACAAAAAGTAGGTGGACACTCAGCAGCATCTAACACCCCTAACCGACCACTTGTCCCTGCACCGATATAAAATAGGCGTCCTCCGTGGCGCAAACGCTCTGCGGTGCGCTCAATTGCCTCTGCTAACTGAATTTTCGCCGCTGCAACTGCTGCGACAGCCTTTTGGTCTTCGTCATTAAACAACTCCACCAATTCCAGAGAACTGAGCTGGTCTAAGTTCAGACTGTTAGGATTTACCAGCTCAGTTAAAAGATGCCCGCGTTCTTGCAAATTTGTCATTTGTCATTTGTCCTTTGTCCTTTGTTCTACCCTACGCCGCCCTTTGGGCATCTATCGATGTCCGTTGTCATTAGTCAGTTAGCGACCAATGGCTAATGACCAATGACCAATGACCAATGACTAATGACTAATGACTACTTACAACAATCCTTCCAATTTGCGACGAATCTTCTCTAGTTCAGAATCAGACAATTCTGGTTCTTCTAGTGGCTGTTGATTGAGAGGGAAGGTGTCTTCAACAGTATCCTCCTTCTGGGCATCTTCTTGCCAGTCAGTTTTTTCGACGTTAAGTTCTGGGGGAGTTACAACTAAATTGCTGTTTTCTGGGATGATTTCCCATTCATATCCAGCACTTTCGCAAAATTCCTTGATTTCTTCAGCATCCATCGGCTCCGGTGTGGGTGCGGGGAAATCCTGAGCTTCTAACATCAAGGCAAAGCGCGTCGCATCGTCTTCTGACTCGAACATCAGAATTTTATTGCGTAGCTTGCCGCCTTTGGCATCGCCTTCCCGAATCGTGTGAATCCCCTCATTTTCCGTTCGAGCATTAAAAATTAACACAAAAACACGCATTGGTGTAATCATCTGTCCTTTTTAAGGTTTATTCATATTAAAGTTCGAGATTGTGCCTCAAGGAAAGTCATAGGAATAATTTTCACTCTATTCAGATTTTCCTGAAAACGCCAATATTATTAAGCATAAGTATTGGATCGAGAAAATACCGTAACTCAACCAATGGGGTCTTGGGTTTAGTTGGCGTATCCTGGAAGTGGCATACCGAACCAATGTGCCAGTTAATGCTTGTGTGTGCCAGCAACATCCGGCAATTAATACAGTGAAAGCAAATGACTAAATATCCCGATCAAGATCCTTACTACCTTTCCCCTAACCGCAAGCGTATGTGGTTGCTGGTCTTGAGTCGGGGTAGCATTGCCTTGGGCGGACTTTTACTGTTAGGAGTTATTGTCGGTATTTGGCGGTTGTGGACTTTTGTTCAAACAGAGTTAACACCCTTAGCACAACAAAGTCTCACTACTACACTCAACCGTCCGGTAAACCTGGGAAGAGTTACACAATTTTCGTTGACGGGAGTGCAGTTTGGGGCTTCAGGTATCCCGGCCACACCCACAGATCCAGACCGGGCCACAGTCGAATCTGTAGAGGTGGGTTTCGATCTGTTGCAATTAATCTTTAACCGCCATTTAAAGCTAGATGTCACCTTAGTCAACCCAGATATTTATATTGAACAGGATGACCAAGGACGCTGGGTTTCTACTACCATAGCGTCGTCAGGTGAAGGCGGAGCCATTAAAACCGATTTGGACAACCTGCGGTTTCGCAATGCCAAGCTGGCATTGATGCCGCAGGAGAGAGTAGGGGGGCAGGGGAGCAG
>CAXUOL010000786.1:0-3483 GCA_964252435.1 uncultured Nostoc sp. | reverse complement strand
GATGATAACGTGATGTGAAAGTTGAATGGCGATCGCTCAAGGATATTTTACCTTTATCTGAAAAATGTTAATTTTGATAAAATGCAAAATTCCCAACTTCTTCATGAAGCTGGGAATCTGAACAACTTAACTCAAACAAAATTATTTCATATTCTAAATTTAGCAACCCTAAATTAAAGATGGTAGATGATTGAGGTTGCAAGTCAAAAAAGATTACTCCTCGTCTTCCTCGTCTTCCTCTTCTTCTCCAAACACTGCGTCTATAAGTTCTTGTGCGCGTTCGTCTGAAATATTTAAGGCTTCTTGAAGTTCAGAGATATAATCTTGTTCGCTTTCGGGTACTTCTTCGTCAATCCCTACTACTAAGATAGCTGTGATGTATGCAGCTTCACGATAACCTTTATTGGGTAAGGATTCGATAGACTGGGCGATTAAATCTTCTGGTTCTTCTTCTTCAATCAAGCTGACGACTTTTTCGGTCAATTCTTCAAAGTCTTCTTCAGAGTAATCTTCAAATAAGTCAACCCGACCAAGAAATTCACTCAAAGCATATTCTTCTGTGGAAGAAATACCTTCACTATCAGCCGCAGCGGAAAACAACCCAAGAATTGCAATTGCAACTTCTGGTTCTAAAGCAACTGAACTAACACTACGACCTTTGGGCAATTTGCGTTTAGACATAATTATCCTTTAAAAGTTACGTGATATTTCAGGAAGTAATACGCAGTGGTCTATAATGCTTCCTCGATTTATGATTCCCAAAAGAATGCAGAAATATACATTGGGATGAATTTTTTTTCATAAAAAATACGCAAAAAGTCTATTCATCTGCGTATAAAAACGGTTAAGTTGCCTGAAGCGATCAAGATTTTTAGTATTTGTGTATGCTAAGTAGCCTAAAAGGCTACGGTGTAAACACCGAAGCACTTTGAGCTGATCTCTACACCCTGCTTGACATTTTGGCATAGGTGTAGAATGTCGTAGACATCGCTTTAAGTTGTCACCAATCTACAGAGCATGGGAACGAGGAAAGCCTACAGCCAAGCTCGATCGTATTGAACAGGCCAGAGTTTATCGTGTCCAAGTTGTTTGGCTGCCAGATGTGGCCAGTAAGGATTGCGGAGTAGTTCACGTCCTAACAGCACTATATCAGCTACTTCTGTACGAATAATCTCGTCAGCTTGTTCCGGGGATGTAATTAAGCCCACGGCTCCTGTATAAATATTAGCTTCGCGGCGGATGCGTTCGGCAAACTGAGTCTGATAACCAGGTTTAATTGGGATATTAACGCCTGGTATGATACCGCCTGATGAATTGTCGATCAGATCCACTCCTAGAGACTTGAGTTTGTCGCTTAAAGCAATGCTTTGCTCAATGTCCCAGCCATTGTCTATCCAATCGGTGGCGGAGATGCGTACCCAGAGTGGATGTGTTTGAGGCCAAACCTCTCGGACTGCTTGAACTACCTCTCTGAGCAGACGAGTCCGGTTTTCAAAGCTGCCACCATAATCATCTTGACGGTGGTTAGAAAGAGGCGAGAGAAATTGATGCAGTAGATAACCGTGAGCAGCATGGATTTCCACTACCTTGAAACCAGCTTGTAGAGAACGTTTGGCTGCTTGAGCAAAGGCGTCAATAATTTCTTGAATTCCCTCAAGGCTAAGGGCTTCTGGAACTGGGCTATCTTGGCTAAAAGCGATCGCACTACTCGAAACCAAGGGACGCCAACCTTCCTGAGATTCATCCAGCACTTTCCCTCCTTTACTCGGTTTAGCAGTGCTGGCCTTTCTACCTGCATGAGCAAGTTGAATACCTGCAACAGCGCCAAAGTTATGAATTAATGCTACAGTCTTGGCTAAAGTTTCGATGTGTGAATCTGACCAAATTCCCAAATCTTGCGGGCTAATGCGTCCACGCGGTTCCACAGCTGCTGCTTCTGTAAACACTATCCCTGCACCGCCAACTGCGCGAGAAGCTAGATGAATAACGTGCCAATCATTAGCATATCCATTTGTACTGGAATATTGACACATCGGTGAAACGGCGATATGGTTGCGAAAAACAACTTCACGAATCTTGAATGGTTCAAATAGATGTGCCATTAATCTTGATTCCTTCTCTTGCTAGGTAAAAGAAATTGGGGAGGGATTTGCAGCATGAATTCTTCTTCAAAGTCTCCCACCAAATTGTGAATTTGCTGAAAGACTTAAACCCTTACTCTCAGCGCCTAATTTACCGCCGTAGGTATCACAGTAGTTCTTGCGTAGGGCAGTATTTATCCAGCCTCTTGCCCTACGTAAGAACTACCTCTTTTGTTAAATATTTGTTGAATGACTAGAGTCATCATAGAGATTTGGATAAATAGGCTGATCTTCAGGTTTTTGAGACTGCAATTCCCAGATATCGCGTTTTCCTAGTTCTTGATCCACTAATAACTGTAGATGATCTGGTAATTTAGTTGTTTGCCAAATTGACCAAACTTCTTCACTAAATAATTCTTTTTCAATTTTTCCAGAAAACATGATTTGACCTCCACGAATGTTCAATTTTAAGTTTAGTAACTGCTAATTTAGGAAAGACGAAGTAACAAAATTGTCATTCTTCATTCTTTCGCTATCTTTAAAATACAGGTACTATTCGCCCTTAATATTGCTTGTTAAGAAAATCTCTAACTTGTGCATCGTTAAGTAACTTTTCATTACGGATATTGTCGATGGGTTCGCGTCCTGTGAAGGCAATAATCCGTTAAAAAAAGGCGATTGCATGAGCATCATCACCAATTTATCTACTCAAAATTAAATGCTCTCTCAGGGTCAGGAATCAACAAAATTGTTTTACTAGCAGCTTGCAAAATAGACTTCTTGTATAAATTAAATGCCCTTACCTTAAGTCTCTCTCCCAAGCTTGCTACAGTGTACACACAAGTCAAATTACCCCCCTCAATCCCCCGATGCATTGGGGGAAACCGGAAATCAGCGATAATAAGTGCCTTTGGTGACAGAGGAAAAAGCTGGCAATCGGGCGTAAGCATTGGAAAATTCCATCCCCGACATTTCAGCACCTGCTCCGGTTGCCATTGCTGCTTCTCGTTGTTCTGGATCGGGTGGGACATACCAAACACCAGTACCAGAAGGTGCTGTTGCTCCACTCATACCACAGTAGCTTTTATCTACAAGTATCACTCTTACCCCCTTGAGCAGCAGCATTCCAAGCTGCCCAAGTTGCTGATGGGCCACCGAACATCAGTCTCTAAATTCAGTTGCGAAGTCGAACTGTTGCCTGACTCAGATTGATATGTACTCACGATTACATCTCCTAAAAAGTTTACTTGGCAATAATTTTGAGTTTCTTGGCTAACCCACCTAATTTTCTCAATAAACTGCGTTAAGTCGATCGACTTACCGTATTATATAGTTATGAGAGTTACATAACCTGAGTTCGGGATAAGGAAAAGGACAGGTAGTAAGCTGAAAATAGCGTTAA
>CAXUOL010000785.1:0-3485 GCA_964252435.1 uncultured Nostoc sp. | reverse complement strand
AATCCCCCGATAAATTGGGGGACTTTGATTCCGATTCCCCCCTTTTTAAGGGGGGCTAGGGGGGATCAACAAGTGCCTAAAATCACAGCTAACCACTTTTCAAACAACCTCTTACCCTTTGTTGCATAAGACGTGTAGAAACTCACCGTATACAAAGATTAAATTTTTATTTAACCCTTCAGGAAATGGAATCAAAGTTATATTTATATTATTTTTGTAGCGTTAAAATTTGATGCGATCGCAAACAATTTAACTAGTATTATATTGAACAAAATTGTTGATAATCAGAAGCAATTTCAAATTATTATTAACACATAATGTGATGATATTCAGTTAAAAAAAGTAGGTGAAAATATGTTTCAAGCTACTCGCCGCCGTCTTGCAATTTGGTACACTGCTGTCACTGCTGTATTATTGCTACTGTTTGCCAGTGGCGTTTATTTATACTTTCGTACTACACTGATTGAGCGGATTGATGACACCCTTAACCATGTAGTGGAAATAGTGGAGCGTTGCCTCACAACCAGTGGTTGTGCATCTACACTCATATTTGAGCCAATTAATACTGATGCAGATAAATTTCGCATTAATGTAGAAGCCAGTTTTGGCGATCGTGCTGACACTGTAGAAGATGACCACATCGACCTAGAATGGTTTAGTCCAACTGGTAAATTACTTTGGTCAACGCTATCTGAACCCCTAAATATTCCCATTCGTGTCAATCGCACTGGTGAAACTGTGCGCGTAGTCAAGGGAGAGAGTGAAAATTCAAAATTTCAAATTTCTAACTCCCCACTCTTATTGCGACAAGTTACCCAACGCGTAGAAGTGAGAGGACAACTATTAGGATATCTACGTGTTAGTCATCCCTGGTTTGAAGTTACTAAACCTAGTCGCCAGTTAATTTTTGATTTGGGATTAGGTATTGGGTTAATGGTGCTTTCCGTAGGCGCAAGTGGTTGGTTTCTTTCGGGTAAAGCGATGGAACCGGTGGGTGAATCTTATCAACGTCTTAAACAATTCACTGCTGATGCTTCCCACGAACTTAGAAGTCCTATCACTTTGATTCAAACTAATGTGCAAGTTGCGCTTGCTGACTTGGATTTAGCAGAGACAGAAACGACTACTTCTTTGCAATATCGACAACAGTTAAAGGTGGTGGAACGGTTAACGCAGCGTTTGGGGAAGTTAGTCAATGACTTACTCTTCCTAGCACGACAGGATAGTGGTATTAGCAAAGATACTTTTTCACCTTGTCCGTTGGACGCTTTGCTAATAGAGGTGGTTGAAGAACAACAATTGTTAGTCCCTGAGAAAGAAATCGCCCTTTCTCTAAACTTAGTCGATCCTCCGATCTCTGAAACTAGCCCCGAATTACTGGAAAATTGGTTTACTCTTGTAGGTAATTGGGATCAATTGGTGCGGCTGTTCACAAATTTGATTGCTAACGCTTTGCATTACACTCCAGCCGGTGGACAGGTGAAAGTGGAATTGGCGCGGATAGAAGGAATAAATCGTGTTTCTGGACTACGTAACACCACTGCCCAGTTGCAAGTTAAGGTGAGTGATACCGGAGTTGGAATTCCAGCAGAAGCATTACCACGCTTGTTTGACCGCTTTTATCGAGTAGATCCGGCGCGTACTCATAGGACGGGGAATACAACTACAGCCAGCGCTACTGGTTCAGGATTGGGATTAGCGATCGCTCAAGCTATTGTCGAACATCATCACGGTCATATTCAAGTTGAAAGTGCCCAAGGCATTGGCACTACCTTTACTATCACTTTACCAATAACTCTTGAGTCTTAATTTGCTGATAAATTTTTCTTTCCTGTGATAGATGTAAGATTTCAGCCCATTTAAATTAACTTTAGTTATTAGCGAGAAAATTAATTTTTTAGCAGTATATTGAATTTGACTATTACAGAAATGTGCTTAATGACAATGATTAAGACTTTAAATCTTGAGAATGAAATATTTTCATTTTTTTAGATGATTTCCGTATCCTTAGCTAGATGCGATAAATTGAGTCATTTGTTAGATATTTAGATATACTCAACGACCGATAAAACCTAATTTAATTTCCGGTTGGAGAAATCTTTGTAAAAAAAAAGTTGAAGTTTTTTTAGGAGTTAAGAAGAAATATGAAGTCTCAAAATTTCCGCAAGTCTAGCAAATTATTTGGCGCTCTTTGTGGGGGATTGCTGATTAGTCTGCCAGTAATTCCTCAAGCTTTCGCACAAGAATCTACTCCCAAGGTTAAAGAGCCAGGAGCTACTTCTTCAACACTAAACCCAAGTCCCAGCATTTTTCGTGAACCACCCTACAACCGCTCTCAAGCTCCCGGATCGCCAGAATCAGGTGTCACACCATCACAACCAGTTCCTCCGGCTGAAGGGCAAGTGTCTCCCGTACCACCACAACCAGTTCCTCCGACTGAAGGGCAAGTGTCTCCCGTACCACCACAACCAGGTGCTAGACCAGCACGTCCAATTCCTGGCGATCGAACTGAACAGCCTTCACCACCTGCGGTTTCCAATGACCAACAACCACTGGTAGAACCACGGCAAACCCCCACTGCGACGATCGCAATTACTAATGGTACGGTTAATATCAAGTTAGTTAATAATACTGCGGCTAATATAACTTTCCAAGTGATTGGTGATACGGCACCGCGATCGTTACAAGGTAAGTCAGATGTAACACTGCAAGGTCTAAAAGTACCAATAACAGTAACATTTGAACGAGAAGATAGCGGACAGTTGATAGTGACTCCACAAGCTGCTTCAGAGCCAGGAAATTTGGAAGTTACATTTAAGGAAGCCACCAATGCAACACAGGGTAGAAGTACAATGAGAATTGAACGAAATGGTTCAGTGTTCTTGAATTAATTAATTTAGAATTAGGGCGAAGGTCATTCACGGCTACATAAATAAGAGCTACACCGACCTGGGACAAGAGAAAATCAAGCTTTTATAACTCACGTAAGTCGATTTTGCCTGTGTAGACGTGGTTTCCAACCGCCCTTTTAACTACTTTCGCTGAAGCATTTTACTTAATTGATCCAGCAATTGCAATTCTTGGTTGTTGTCTTGCAATGTCCGCGCCAGTATAATTGCCCTTTCGTAAAAATTACGGGCAGTTAAATAGTTACCTTGTTGCTTATATAACTGGGCATAAGATTCAAAAGATTTTAATTCTTCGCGTAAATTTTGTAATTCTTTAGCGAGTGCTAAACGCTGCTCTAGTAAGTCAAAGGCGCGTTCGTAGCGTCCTACAGCAGTGTGAGCTGTAACTAAACCGTCAATTGCCCGTAATTGATTAGTGCGATCGCGGTTAGTTTTAGCTGTCTGCATTGCTTCACCATAAGTAGCAATGGTATCTTGATAATTTCCTGATGCTAAATAAGCATCTCCTAAATTATTCAAGGTATTTGCTTCACCGATGGCATCGCCAGTCTGACGGCGGAAAATTAAAGCATTTTC
>CAXUOL010000784.1:0-3492 GCA_964252435.1 uncultured Nostoc sp. | reverse complement strand
GCAGGGGAGCAGGGGGAAGAATAATAAAATTACCTCTTTCCCCTCTGCCTTTTCCCAATAACAAATGACAAATGACAAATGACAAATGACTATTAACAAAATTTTTGTATTGGCAAAGAATGTGTTTCAGGAAGTGGTACGCGATCGCATCCTATATATTATTGGTTTTTATGCGCTAGTACTCGCCACTGCCTTCCGCGTCCTTCCTGAATTTGCAGCTACGGCTGAAGATAAAATCTTTTTAGACTTTGGGATGGCGGCCATGAATGCCATCGGGTTAATTATTACGATATTTATTGGTACGGGACTAATTAATAAAGAAATTGAAAAACGCACTGTTTTAGTATTAATTGCTAAACCTGTTAGTCGCAGTGAAATTATCGTCGGCAAATACTTGGGTTTATCCGCAGTTCTAGCTGTGCTTGTCGCCACGATGACAGCAATTTATCTGGTATTTCTGCAAATTGGTAATATTCCTCATCCTACAGCAAGCATTCTAATTGCTGCAATTTTCTTATTTTTACAGTTGTCATTAATTACTGCCGTGGCTATTACCTTTGGTGTTTTTACTGCTTCTCTGCTAGCGACTGTTTTAACCTTTGCGGTATATTTAATCGGAAATATTACTCAAGATTTAGTACAACTTGGTCGTCTTAGTCGTAACCCTGGTATGGAACGTCTAACTCAAGCTTTGTTTCTTTTCTTGCCAGATTTATCTCGATTAGATTTGAAAAATGATGCCGTTTATGGTCTGCAAGCACTACCTGACACCACTGCACTGATTATGAATGCTAGTTATGGCTTAGTTTATAGTGCCATGTTGTTAGCGATCGCTATTTTGATCTTTTCACAACGCGAATTTTAGACATTAGACTTCTCGGTTAAGCATTTTTAATTCAGAATTGAGTTTTGAGAAAAGACTAAGGGTTAAAGGTTTTTTCTTTTCCCTTTCCTCTTCCCTTTAACCGATAAGTATTGAGTTTCAAGTTGACTTCTTCTGACTTTTGAATTCTGAATTATGCCACATCTCGTTTCCATACAGAGCATGGAAACGAAATCACAAAATTATCTCACTTTGGCAGAGCTACTTCTAGCTAATAAATAACTATCTGAGGTTGCTCAATTGTGCCATCAGGCATGATAGTATCCCGGAACTTCGCATAAATCAAATTTGTCTTCCAAAGGTTTGCCTTATTCAAGTTTGCTTTAGTTAAATTTGCCCATGTCAAGTCTGCACCGGTTAAGTTGGCCTCAATCAAATTCGCTTCTAGTAATTTTGCTCCACATAGCTTGGCTCCTGTGAGATTTGCAAAACTTAAGTTAGCTTCAATCAGCGATGCTTCAATTAAATTGGCTTCACTTAAGTCTGCTTCTCTCAAATCCACATCACATAAAGAAGCACCCCAAAGAATACTACCTATGAATTTCACTCGCCATAAGAATGTTCCGCACAAATTTGCTCGTGTTAAATCAGCATTAGTCAAATTGGCTTCACATAAAGATGCTTCATACAAATTAGCTTCACGTAAGCTAGCTTGCATCAAATTTGCGCCACTTAAATTAGCACGAGTCAGAACACAGCCAGACAAATTTGCGCCACACAAATCTGCTCCAATTAAATTAATACCACTTAAATCAATTCCTTTCAGGTCGATTCCTCTCAAGTCACATCCACTGAAATCCCGACGCTGAAAATATTTATTTGTGATTTGACTTAAAATAAATTCCTGCTGTTGAGTATAATTTTTCATGGTATTCACCTCTGGGTGTAATCGATCTCAAAGGTTGAGTGTGGTAGTTACCGTATATTGAGAGTACACCGCAAACGGAGATTAGCTCGGTAAATAATCAAAAATAAATTAACAAAAAATCGGCAATCACTTGAAAATGCGTTTTTTCAGTGGTTTTTAAAACAAAAAATGCTGACATAAGTCAGGAAATATTCATATAATCAGAGTCATTTGTCCTTGGTCATTTGTCGTTGGTACTAATGACTTCGATTTCCCTACGGCTTTTTATGAAAAGCCAGGGGATGAGGTAAGATTCAAAATTTCCCTCAGTACTGAGTACTTCTTTTCACTTATAGGACTAGTATTTGATCAAATAGAATTCAGGAGTCAGGAGTCAGAATTCAGTATGAATTCTGTACGACACAACGAATAGCTCAGTGCATCGCTGGCGAATGAATAAGTGGGTTTAAGACCCCCGCTAAATTGAAAATTTAGCGGTCAACAAGAAAGTGGCGGGTCTGAATCCCCCACTAATTGATTCTGAATTCTGAATTCTGAATTCTTCTTCAATTCTGAAAAAACTCTGTACATCTGAAGAAACTGAAAATCAAACGTAGTGTTTCGGATAAATCATTCAAACATCCATTTGAAATGACGGAATGTTGGAATTAAAACACAAAAATGTCGAATTTATTGCTATCTTAGCATGGGGATAGTGAGGTCATATCTTCAAGAAGGCCGCAGCTACAATACTCATTCTTTTGTCTTCACTAACTATAACTTCATGTAAAAGAGGTTCAACCAAGGCTAGAGCAGGAACTCCCCCAAAATACTCCTGAAACTGAAAGCCTGTATAAATGAGTATTTCTCCAATATCAAGAGTTAATGGTTGAGGGTTAGCACTATTACTAGGTTGAATTCTTAGCCCCGATGCAGGTCCAACAATAATTTGAAGAAAGCCTTTGTCCCGATGCATACTTAGTACCACCTGATCTCGATAATATGTAGATCCAACCTGAAGAATAAGGGATGGCAGCAAGTTAGATTGTAAATAGATAATTAAGTTTTTTAGAAGTGGTTTAAGGATATGGCAATCTATAAACCTAGCTATTTCATAGCCTTGTGCATGAGGCAATTGATCAACGTTATCTTTCCAGCTAGGCTCTAATCCATTTTCAGGAATCAAGAAGTTATCGCGTTCACTGTCACAAAAATTTCGGGAGTGATAATACTCAAGTGGAAACTTTTTGCCTTCATATTTATCCTGATATACGCCTTTAGGCCAATAACCACAACGATATCCCGATACTCTCAAATCTTTAGGTTGATCGGATTTAAACAAAAGTCTTTCTGGGATTGGTTGCTCAAAAAACTTCCTCATTGCTTTGTGGAAAAAAACTATATTTTGGTGAAACCTCTCCAGTTCAGTGGATTCCAAGGTTGCGTCAAGATAGT
Source organism: uncultured Nostoc sp. (assembly GCA_964252435.1). Taxonomy (GTDB): domain Bacteria; phylum Cyanobacteriota; class Cyanobacteriia; order Cyanobacteriales; family Nostocaceae; genus Nostoc. Next base: position 307 of record CAXUOL010000784.1, on the reverse strand, counting down.
TCTGTCTGAGGATAAAGTAGCCTTGTTTTGCAAATTGCTGGAAGTTCATGCTGTTTACACTCTATTACTTGCTCACACTACGAGATTGATCTCAATCTTGCACATAAGATATACCAAAGCTGCTAAACCATCATCCTTTGGAGGAGTAAACATTCTAAATATTTAGAATATTTTAAATTCATATTCTGCAAAAGTATAGATAAATGCGGGATCGGCTGACAGCATATAGGAGAAATGCGCGCAAACGATTAAACTAGTGGTCTGTCCCATTAATTTTGCTGGGTTAAGAAAACGAACCGCAAAGGAC
>CAXUOL010000783.1:0-3499 GCA_964252435.1 uncultured Nostoc sp. | reverse complement strand
TCATAAGGCTGGCTTGTGCATAACGCAAGGTGGTATATCCATTTTGCTTCTCAAGGCGATAGAATTTTTGACGAGGATTTTCTCTCAAGAAGTTGAGTGCGTCCCGCTCAAATGCGTCTTTCGCTCCCCCTTTGGTTTTGCGCCAAGGATATGGATGGTTACTGTACAGTCGTACAGACATTTCGGCATTTTTTTCGCTAATTTGCTCACCAAGTTCGATCGCAAAAGTTGAGGGTAAAGGGATTGCGCCCTTGGTATTGAGGTAAGCGTGGGTGAGGGTAATTCCAGGTACGGGTTTAGCTCGCTCTGCGGCTGCGGCACTGTAGAGATCAAATGCTTGAGTCAATGATTGGATATTCAAGGCAGCATTTTGAAGCGCTTGGGATTCAATTAAGCTCGATGAAAGCGCAGACATATTATAAATTGCTATAGCGATCGCTCCACATAACATCAGTGTGAGCACAAGAGTAATTCTCTGCAACAATAAGCGTAAAAGCGAGTCCCAAATTCGATTAATTAATGACTGAACCATAAGCCTTGTGTAAATAATTTGTAAAATATTGCATATTTTTTTGCTATTCTCTGATAAATGAATTATGCCATTCTAATTATAGAATTTAAAGTGTCTTTAATTTTTTTTGAGCGCAGCAATGGATATTGATCAAGCACTCGCATTTACAGACGCTCTCGTTTTTGCCAAGTCAAGAATTCATTTGAGCGATCTCCAACAAGCTATGTTGCGTGAGTCTTGGTCTTTGGAACGCCAAAGTTACGATCGCATTGCCGATATTTATGGCTATTCTCCAGCTTACTTAAAACATGATGTTGGCCCCAAACTATGGAAGCTCCTTTCAGAAGTTTTAGCAGAAAAAGTTAATAAAACTAGTTTCAGAACAGCAATTGAGCGCCGATTTCAAATAGAGAAGACGACTGTACAATCAAATCAAGTTAAAGAGAATGTCTTTGAGAATATTGAAGAAAAAACGCGAACAAAATTTGCTGATAATCTGCTAATTGCAGAAGCGAATACTTCGCATCAAGATTGGGGAGATGCAATCGATGTTGATTTTTTCTACGGAAGACAAGCAGAATTAGCTCAGTTGCAGCAGTGGATTTTGGTTGATCGGTGTCGGGTTGTAGCTTTGTTAGGAATGGGTGGAATGGGAAAGACTTCCCTTTCTATAAAGCTGGCACAACAATCACAGAGCGAGTTTAAATGGGTGATTTGGCGAAGTCTGCGAAATGCGCCACCTGTACAAGAGATATTAACAGAGTTATTAAAATTATTATCCAATCAGCAAGAAATTGATTATCCAGAAACCGTTGAAGGCAAAATTTCGCGTCTGCTGAATTATTTGCGATCGCAGAGTTGTTTAGTAATTTTTGATAATGTTGAAACCATCTTACAACACAACGATAAATCTAAATCATCTTATATCGAAGGCTATGAAGCTTATGGCGAAATATTTAGACAAATTGGAGAAATTCGCCATCAAAGCTGTTTAGTTATAACAAGTCGAGATCAGCCTCCAGAAATTCGCCTTTTAGAAGGAGCAAGCTTACCCGTTCGAGCTTTTCAATTGGGTGGATTGCAGAAAACAGAAGCACAACAACTTTTGCAGTTAAAAGGTAATTTCCAAGGTTCAAAAGAAGAATGGAATCGGTTAGTTGAAGGTTATGCAGCAAATCCCTTAGCATTGAAAATTATTGCAACAACGATTCAAAAATTATTTGATGGCAGTATTTCTGATTTTCTTAAACAGGAAACGTTAGTTATTGGGAATATTCGCAATCTAATTTTTCAACAATTTGAACGGCTTTCTGAATCTGAAAAAACAGTTATTTATTGGCTTGCTATCTATCGTGATTCTGCTTCATTTGCAGAACTGCGCTCGGATATCTTTCCACCTATATCACCACAGAACTTAATTGAAGTTCTAGAATCCTTAGAGCAGCGCTCTCTAATTGAGAAAAACAAGCTGACACTGATTGCAAAACAGCGGGCACAGTTTTCACTTCAGCCGATGGTAATGGAATATGTCACCGAGAAATTAGTTGCTCAAGTTTGTCAAGAAATCTTGGCAGGTTTAGAAGCGAATGCCAATCAAAAAAATTTGCTGTTCAAAACTCATGCGTTACTCAGAGCTACTGCACAAGACTATGTGCGAGAAACACAAGTTCGTTTCATCCTGAAGCCTATTCTTGAACGCTTATTACTAGATCGCTTATTAATAGAAGTTAGTGAACAATTCACAATTGAGAACCTACTCACTCAATGTTTGAACAAGCTACGAGGTATATCGTCACTCAAAACTGGATATGCAGGCGGTAATATTTTAAATTTAATTTGTCAACTGCAATCAACTTTAACTAACTACGATTTTTCAAATTTAACGATTTGGCAAGCCTATTTACAAGATGTGAATTTGCATAATGTTAATTTTGAATCTTCTGATTTGAGTCAGTGTGTTTTTGCTGAAACCTTTGGTATGGTGTTTGCTGGTATTGCTTTTAGCCCAGATGGAACATTATTAGCTATAGGAGATGCAGAAGGTGAGCTTCGTCTTTGGGAAGTTGCAACTGGGAAACTTGTTGTCAATTTTGCCGGACATTTAGGTTGGGTTTGGTCAGTTGCTTTTAGTCCAGATGGGCAATTATTAGCAAGTTGTAGTAGCGACAAAACGATTCGGCTGTGGGATGTCAACACTGGTAAATGTCTGAGAACGTTGTCAGGACACAGGAGTTCAATTTGGTCAGTTGCCTTTAGTGCCGATGGTCAAATGCTCGCTAGTGGAGGCGATGAACCAACTATAAGATTATGGAATGTCAACACTGGGGACTGTCATAAAATTTTGTCGGGTCATACTGATCGAATTCTTTCAGTATCATGGAGTCCAGATGGTCAAACCCTAGCAAGTGGCAGTGCCGATTTCACAATTCGACTTTGGAAAATTAATGGAGAATGCGATCGCGTTTTAGAGGGACATAGCGATCGCATTTGGTCACTTTCCTTTAGTCCAGATAGTCAAACCCTAGCAAGTGGCAGTGCCGATTTCACAATTCGACTCTGGGAAGTTAGTACTGGAAAGTGCTTCAATATATTACAAGAACATAGCGATCGCGTCCGCTCAGTGGTCTTTAGCCCCGATGCCCAAATGCTGGTCAGCGCCAGCGACGATCAAACTGTGAGAATTTGGGAAACTAATACAGGGCAATGTCTGAATATTTTACCAGGACACACCAATTCTGTATTTTCAGTTGCTTTTAATGGAGATGGTCAAACTATTGCCAGTGGTAGCACAGACCAAACTGTAAAGCTATGGGATGTTACTACAGGTAGATGCTTTAAAACTTTAAAAGGCTATAGTAACTCTGTATTTTCAGTTGCTTTTAATGGAGATGGTCAAACTCTTGCCAGTGGCAGCACAGACCAAACTGTAAGACTATGGGATGTCAGTACCGGGATTTGCCTGAAAAAATTCACCGGACATAGTGGCTG
>CAXUOL010000782.1:0-3501 GCA_964252435.1 uncultured Nostoc sp. | reverse complement strand
AATTCAAATAGTAAAAATTTGCAAAAGCTTTAAAAATTTGAGCATCACAATTAAATAAAATTAGAAATACAAAATAATAATTGAGTATGGGGGATTCATTCTTAATTATGCTTCCCCTGCCTCCCCTGCTCCTCCTGCTCGTCTTTCCCACTCCCCTTTGTCATCAAACTTAGAAAACTTAATAATAAAAAGCACCAGAGGGGGTAAAGACCCTTAAAATGATCAGGATTTCTATTCTCATATTCCAAGGCAACGACTATGCCCCGCCGTGACGACCTCCGGAAGATTCTACTGTTAGGCTCTGGCCCAATTGTAATTGGACAAGCCTGTGAGTTTGACTACTCTGGCACTCAAGCCTGCAAAGCGCTCCGAGAAGAAGGCTATGAAGTGGTTTTGGTCAACTCCAACCCTGCAACGATTATGACCGACCCGGAAACAGCCGATCGCACTTACATTGAGCCGCTAACTCCAGAATTGGTCGAAAAAGTCATCGAAAAAGAACGCCCCGATGCTCTACTACCGACGATGGGAGGACAAACCGCCCTCAATCTCGCCGTTGCTTTAGCCAAAAATGGAGTGTTGGAAAAGTACGGCGTTGAGCTAATCGGCGCTAAACTCCCAGCGATCGAAAAAGCCGAAGATCGAAAGCTGTTTGGTGAAGCAATGGCAAGGATTGGGGTAGCTGTTTGTCCTAGCGATACAGCCGAATCTTTGGAAGAAGCCAAAGCTGTTGCCCGCCAAATTGGTACTTATCCCCTAATTATTCGTCCAGCTTTCACAATGGGTGGAAGTGGCGGTGGCATTGCCTACAACCAAGAAGAATTTGAAGAAATGGCACAGGTGGGTATAGATGCCAGCCCTGTTTCGCAAATTCTCATTGACCAGTCTTTACTCGGCTGGAAAGAATATGAACTCGAAGTGATGCGTGACTTGGCAGATAACGTGGTGATTATCTGCTCCATCGAAAACCTTGACCCGATGGGCATTCACACCGGAGACTCGATTACCGTTGCTCCCGCGCAAACCCTCACTGATAAAGAATATCAAAGGCTGCGGGATATGGCAATTAAAATCATCCGCGAGATTGGTGTGGAAACTGGCGGTTCTAATATTCAATTTGCTGTCAACCCGGTTAATGGCGATGTGGTTGTAATTGAGATGAACCCCCGTGTTTCCCGCAGTTCAGCTTTATCTTCCAAAGCCACGGGTTTCCCCATTGCCAAAATGGCCGCAAAATTGGCTGTGGGCTACACCTTGGATGAAATTAAAAATGACATCACCAAGAAAACTCCGGCATCCTTTGAGCCGACAATTGACTATGTGGTAACAAAAATCCCCCGCTTCGCCTTTGAAAAGTTCCCTGGTTCGGAACCAGTGCTGACAACCCAAATGAAGTCTGTCGGGGAAGCAATGGCAATTGGGCGGACGTTCAATGAATCCTTCCAAAAGGCACTGCGATCGCTCGAAACCGGACGCGCTGGTTGGGGTTGCGATCAAGCCGAAAAATTACCCAGTGGTGAACAAATTCGCGCCCAACTACGGACACCTAACCCTGATCGCATTTTCTCCGTGCGCCATGCCTTGCAACTAGGGATTAGTGCTGAGGAAATCTACGAACTGACTGGTATTGATCCGTGGTTCCTAGATAAATTTCAGCAACTACTAGATGTCGAAAAATTCCTCAAGCGGACACCTTTGCAGCAATTGACAAAAGAGCAACTTTATGAAGTGAAGCGGGACGGATATAGCGATCGCCAGATTGCTTATGCCACCAAAACCACCGAAGATGAAGTTCGCGCCTACCGCAAGTCACTAGGAATTATTCCAGTTTATAAAACAGTGGATACCTGCGCTGCTGAGTTTGAAGCATTTACCCCTTACTACTATTCTAGCTACGAAGAAGAAACAGAGGTTTTGCCAGCAACCAAACCAAAAGTATTAATTTTGGGTGGTGGTCCCAACCGCATTGGACAGGGAATTGAGTTTGATTACTGTTGTTGTCACGCCGCCTATGCTTTGAAAGATGCGGGGTATGAGACAATTATGGTCAACTCTAACCCAGAGACAGTTTCTACAGACTACGATACCAGCGATCGCCTTTACTTTGAGCCTTTAACAAAAGAAGATGTCCAAAATATTATCGAAACTGAAAATCCAGTTGGGGTGATTATCCAGTTCGGCGGGCAAACACCGCTAAAGCTGGCTCTCCCATTACAAGAATTTCTCAGCAATGACACATCAGGACTCAGCACTCAAATTTGGGGTACATCACCCGATTCCATCGACATGGCAGAAAACCGGGAGCGGTTTGAAAAGATTCTCCAACAGTTGAATATTGCCCAACCGCCTAATGGTATCGCGCGGAGTTACGAAGATGCGCTGATTGTTGCTAAACGCATTGGCTATCCAGTGGTAGTGCGTCCCAGCTATGTGTTGGGGGGACGGGCGATGGAAATCGTTTATTCCGATGCTGAGTTGGAACGCTACATGACCTTTGCGGTACTAGTGGAACCAGAACATCCGATTTTGATTGATAAATTTTTGGAAAACGCGATTGAAGTCGATGTCGATGCGATCGCTGATCGTACAGGAAGAGTGGTGATTGGTGGTATTATGGAACACATCGAACAAGCAGGGATTCACTCAGGAGATTCCGCTTGTTCCTTACCTTCCATTTCCCTATCACCAGCAGTTCTCAATCAGATTCGCACTTGGACGATACAGCTAGCACAAGCCTTGTCAGTCGTAGGGTTGATGAATATTCAATTTGCCGTTGTCGGTGCAAGCAGCTATTCTCCCCAAGTTTACATTCTAGAAGCCAATCCCCGCGCTTCTCGCACAGTGCCATTTGTATCTAAAGCTACGGGCGTACAGTTAGCGAAACTAGCATCCTTAATTATGTCAGGGAAAACCTTAGAGGAGCTACATTTTACAGAGGAAATCATTCCCACACATATTGCTGTAAAAGAAGCAGTATTACCCTTTAATAAATTCCCAGGAACTGATACAATATTAGGCCCAGAAATGAGATCCACTGGTGAGGTGATGGGGATTGACAGCGACTTTGGCCGTGCCTTTGCCAAAGCGGAAATGGGTGCTGGGGAGCGTTTACCGTTAACGGGAACTGTATTTGTATCAATGAGCGATCGCGATAAAGCTGCTGCAAGTGGTGTGGTCAAGGAATTTATCGATTTGGGCTTTACAGTGATGGCTACCCTTGGTACACGTCGAGTTCTTCTCGAACAGGGGTTAAATATTGAATTAGTCTTAAAACTCCATGAAGGTCGTCCCCACGTTTTAGATGCGATCAAAAACCAGAAAATCCAACTTATTATCAACACACCATCAGGGGAAGAAGCCCAGACTGATGCTAGGTTAATCCGCCGCACAGCCTTAGCTTACAAAATTCCCATCATTACTACCATCGCCGGTGCAAAAGCTACCGTCGCCGCCATCCGTTCCTTACAAAATACGACTTTGAACGTTAAAACTATCCAAGAG
>CAXUOL010000781.1:0-3503 GCA_964252435.1 uncultured Nostoc sp. | reverse complement strand
TGCTGCTTTGCCATTGGATAAATCTTTGACCTTGGGACTATTCTAAATTAGTCACTAGAAAATGCTTTGACGCCTGTGAGTTTCAAGAGCAGATGCAGATGTGCTTTTGAAAACAATCAACAGGCGTCAATTTTAACAGGAAAGAATTCAGGAATCAGAAGCCAGAATGGGCTAAACCTTAGCTATCCGCTAACAGAATTAAATTCTGAATAAAAAAGCGGATAACGCCACCCAAAGCGAGTCCGCGTATCCTACAAAGAAGCAAGTTAGTAAGAGCGTCTGTCTACGACACGCTGCGCGAACGTAAATAGCGTCTGAATAAACGGGTTTAATTCCTAGACTAAATATGCTTTTTTTAGTGGTCAACAAGATAGTATTGGGTGTGTAGCAAGATCCCGCAGAGTATCCCTCACTAATTGCATTCTGAATTCTGAATTCTCCTTCAATAGTTCAGATTGCATCTGGGATTTGAAGTTTTGGATGGAAAAGCTATTTCAAAATCTCAAATCATCAAAAGTCAACAAATACAAACATTTCTTACTTACTTAACTTAAGTTGCTAGTTACAACCCTCAGAATGCCAAAATCGCTCATGTTTTGTATTTTGGTACACAGGATATGTCAATTTAGATTTTTTTATGTGGGAGAAATTTTGCAAATAGCGCAGAATTTAATAACTAGCAACTTGGGTTTACTTATATTCAACTCACAGTTAATGCTTAGTATAGTGCAGCAAGACCATCTGACTGTTAAGAGCGAACTCAGGCTCTTAAACCAGGTGCAAGAATGGTTTGAGCAATTTTGTCTGCAACACTTGTCTCAACTTGGCTGGTCAAAAACCCAACTTGATCGCCTCAATTTAGCATTAGCAGAAGGTTTTACCAACGCTGTTCGTCATGCTCATCATGCTTTACCCCCGGAAACAGTCATTGAAATTAACGTTTATCTGTGGATTGACCGACTAGAGATTAGAATTTGGGATTACGGAAAACCTTTCAATCCTGATGCGATCGCAGAGCCAGCCCCAGGTACTCTACAAGTAGGTGGGTATGGATGGTTTCTCCTCCGGCGGTTGGCTGACCGGGTTGTATACGAACGGGGTGCAGATGGTAGAAATTGCCTGCTCATTGTCAAATACTCTGTAGAAGCACAAAAGTAACAGTGAAATAGTCAAGGATAAAGGCAGGAAAGAATACTTCTGATGTCAATTTTGGTTTGTGAACACAGGCAGAGTGTAGGGAAGAAGTACCGACAAAATACGAGGACTTGTCTTCTCTACAACACTCTCTTGCTAGCTCGATCATACTTAGGAGTCAGAAAATAAAACTTTTCCTATAGTTGTCACCAAACTAACAAAAACTTTGCTCCAAATTGAGCTACTCACTTTAAAATAGAGCAGTTCCTATTGAAATACATAGTTATTTGATTGATAAAAGTATACTCCTTTTTCAATATTATTTGAATAGGAGTAATATGTTTTTTCCGTGAAATTGCTTATTCATTATGATTTTTTTGTAAAATCTCAAATAAGATTTTTGTATAAAAAGAATTAATGAATATAGTAAAAATAGCATTCGAGTTACACTAGCTCCCTTGTTAAGATTTGTCAGCAGTGTTGAGAGTCTTAATGTTTGTTCTCCAACAAGTGCCATTTCGTGCTGAAAGAGATAGACAGAATAGGGAACAAAATATGACTAAGACAGCCCTAATTACAGGAATTACTGGTCAAGATGGCTACTATCTCAGCCATTTGCTCCTTAACCGTGGTTATCGAGTTGTCGGATTAATACCCCTAGATCGACAACCTAATTTGACAAAACTGGGAATACTGGCAAATCAGGTAGAAATTTTTACGGTTGACTTGAGGGATAAAGCGGCACTGTTGACCGCAGTTGAACAACTGCGTCCCCAAGAGATTTACAATTTGGCGGCTCCCAGTTTTGTACCCGACTCTTGGAACGACCCATTGGGAACCCTGGATTTAATAACTGGTACAGCTACTAGGCTCTTGGAAGCAGTACGAAAAGTTGGTTTGTCTACCAGATTTTATCAAGCCAGCAGTTCAGAAATGTTTGGCGATGTATTCCTCTGGCCTCAAGATGAGGAAACCGCTTTTCGTCCAAAAAATCCTTATGCTGCGGCTAAAATGCACGCTCACTGGACGATGGTACATCATAGAGAGCGCTATGGACTATTTGCCTGTAGCGGAATTTTATATAATCACGAGTCTCCTCTACGCGCACCTCAGTTTGTCACACGCAAAGTTTCTTTGGCGGCTGCATCAATTAAATTGGGTTTAACTGACACCTTAGAAATGGGTAATCTCGATGCCAAACGTGATTGGGGTTTTGCAGGTGATTATGTAGAGGCCATGTGGCTAATGTTGCAAATTGATCAACCAGAAGAATATGTGATTGGCACTGGTAAACTGCATAGTGTTAGAGATTTAGTTGCCACAGCCTTTGAGTCAGTCGGATTGGATTGGAAGCAGTATGTAGTCTTAAATACTAGCTTGTTGCGACAAGATGAGCATTTTCAACTAGTAGCTAACCCCAGCAAAGCTAAAAGAAACCTCGGCTGGGAACCCCAAGTAAGCTTTGAGGAACTTTTAGAAAAAATGGTAAAAACAGATTTGGAGCGGTTACAAAGCGGTGCGTTCGCGCCCTTACCGCGAGTGTAAATAATCTAAGATGCAAATCACTACAGTGACAAAAAACCTGAAATTAGGTGATAAAATTAACAAAAAAACTAACCATGTCTTCGTGTTTTTAGAAATTTTTGCTCACGAAGGTGGTATTCAATCGTATATAAAAGATATTTTTCGCGCCTATCTGGGATTGAGCCAAGACTACAAGGCAGAAGTCTTTTTGCTACGAGATAGTGCTGATAGCTTAAATCCGTTTGAAGACGAGAACTTAAAATTTCATTACTTTAAAAATCAGTCTCCTTATTTGGGGAGATTACAAATGGCAGCAGCTTTACTGAAATGTCTGTTGCAAAGCCGTCCGCAGCAGGTTTTCTGCGGTCACATTAACTTAGCAGTATTAATCCAAACACTTTGCCAGCCCTTGGGGATTCCTTATACCGTGCTAACTTACGGCAAAGAAGTCTGGGAACCGTTGAAAAATCAAGAACGTCGCGCCCTGATATCAGCAGATAGAATTTGGACAATTAGTCGCTACAGCCGCGATCGCGCTTGTGTTGCTAATAGTCTAAACCCGAAAATGGTACAGATGATGCCTTGTGCAATTGATGCAGATAAATTTACTCCTGGTTCCAAACAACCAGAATTAGTCCAGAAGTATGGCTTAACTGGTGCGAAAGTGTTAATGACAGTAGCGCGGTTATGGTCAGGAGATATTTACAAGGGTGTAGATGTCACCATTCGGGCATTACCACAAATCGCTGAAGTTTTCCCAGAAGTGAAATATTTGGTAATTGGTCGCGGCGATGACCAACCGCGATTAGCTAAACTTGCTGCATATTTAGGTGTGAGCGATCGCG
>CAXUOL010000780.1:0-3515 GCA_964252435.1 uncultured Nostoc sp. | reverse complement strand
CCGTGAAGAGTTGAAGACAATTCCCGTTGCTGCGGCTCAGTTGGGTGGTGCGACAGTATTTGAAATTCCCTATGGTGCGATCGCTGCTGCAACTGTCATCGGGACATTACCCTTGATTTTACTAGTTTTGTTTTTCCAGCGCAGGATTGTCCAAGGTCTTACCGCTGGTGCCGTCAAAGGGTGACATCTTTCCGTCCTAAAGGACAGCCGTGTTAGAAGCACGGGGTTTTAAACCCAATTTTCTGATAAAAATCAAAATGGCTAAACTCGAACTCAAAAATTTGAATAAAACCTACAATCCTAAAGTCATCCCTGTCAAAGACGTTAGTTTAACTGTAGATAACCATGAGTTTCTCACTTTACTTGGCCCTTCTGGCTGTGGCAAATCCACCGTCCTACGGATGATTGCGGGTCTTGAGGAACCGACTCGCGGTCAGATCGAGATTGGGGAAGTGGATGTCACCTATAAACGAGCAGCCGATCGCAATATTGCAATGGTATTTCAAAGCTATGCACTCTATCCTCACATGACGGTATACGAAAACCTCGCTTCTGGACTCAAGCTGAAAAAAGTACCACCTACAGAAATTAAACAGCGAGTGGCAGAAGTAGCAGAAGTTTTAGGATTAGCAGAGTTAATCAACCGCAAGCCTGGTCAAATGTCTGGAGGTCAACGGCAGCGGGTTGCTGTCGGTCGTGCTTTGGTGCGTCATGCCGATGTCTACCTGCTAGATGAACCTTTAAGTAACCTGGATGCACTATTGCGGGAGAGAGTCCGAGCCGATATCAAGCAAATTTTTGCAGCCCAAAAAGTGCCAGTTGTCTACGTCACCCACGACCAAACTGAAGCGATGACGCTCTCCACGAAGGTTGCGTTGCTCAACGATGGCTATGTCCAGCAACTCGATCCGCCTGACCGCATCTATAACCATCCAGCTAATCTATTTGTGGCTGGATTTGTTGGTAGTCCGCAAATGAATTTGCTAACTTTACCTTGTAAGGGAAAATACGCGCTCCTGGGTAACTTCCAAGTGCTTCTCCCAGATATACCAACTATACCACCACAGATTGTTCTGGGAATCCGCCCAGAGAATGTCCGCATTGGTCAACCGGGTGATACCCAAACTATTCAAGGGCGAGTGTTTTTAGTGGAAAATTTGGGTATGCACTATTTGGTTAGTGTCAAGATTGAGGGTTCACAAACCGGAGCGATTACGGTACGTGCTTTGTTGCCAACAGACCAAAATTGGAGTAACGAGGATATTACACTAGCATTGCCCCCTGAAGATATTCACTGGTTTGATGTGCAATCTGGCCATGCTCTTGTTAAGAGACAAATGTTAGATGTCAGGAGTTAAGGCAAGAGACGCGATGAATCGCCGTCCTATGCGAGGTGCTACGGGGTGTTATTTGCGGATGTGGAGGTAATGATTGGGTGTGATGCGGTTAGGGGGGTTTTATGGGGCAGTGTGGGAGCTATAGCAGCTCTCACATGGGTGAGGTATAAAAAGAAATAATTAATCACAAGCAAACATGAACCTATCCCAGTATTCTAAAAATCCCTACTTTTTGCCGTAAAATGTGCTTTAAAGCCTTAATTTTTCGTTTTCATTTCTCAATAAGCTTCAGTTTTGTAGGACAAATATTATTAGTAGGATAGGTTCATGGTTCTAGGTTGGGATAGTTGTGCTACCATACAACTCGTGTATGTACTTCATTCAAACGAAAATCCCAATATGTCTCACCTACCTACTATATAAATAAGTAAAAATCATTTGTGATTACGCTATTAAAAAATAAATTATTATCAAACAGAATACATTCCTCAGAAGTCAGAATTGATTCTTAATTTTGTACAACTGGAGGATAGCGTAGCGTTAACGAGTCCGCGATAGCGCCGGCGGCAAGCGAGTATTTTCGAGTCGCGTCTGAATAATCAGATTTAAGACCTCAACAAAACAAAGAAATTTGGTGGTGCAACAATTCAGTCGCGGGTCTAAATCTCCGATTGATAACGAAGCTGCTTCTCTACGAAAGGCTTCTCTTTCAGAGACGCGAACGCCAACGCTAACGAGTCCGCGAGTGCCTTGATTATGGCTTCTGAATTCTTCTTTCAACAAATTTTCATTGGAATTTTAACATTGTAATCTAAACGTGTAGTGATTAGTCAGGAGTTTAGTTTGATGAATCCTAAAGTCTCTGTAATTATCCCTGCTTACAATACTGAAGTTTATATTAAGAAGGCAATAGAGTCAGTCTTAGATCAAACACTCACTGAGCTTGAAGTTATTGTGGTCGATGATGGTTCAACTGATAAAACTGTAGAAGTTGCTAAGAGTTTTACCGATCAACGTCTCAAAGTGATAGTTAATCCACAAAACCTTGGGGTTTCTGCTGCGCGTAATCTTGCTATCAGAGCAGCCCAAGGAGAATGGATTGCTGTTCTTGATTCAGATGACTGGTATGCTCATGAAAGATTAGAAAAGCTTGTGTTGCTGGCAGAACAAGCAAATGCAGATATGATTGCAGACGATGTTTATTTTATCAAAGATGGTGCAATATCTCCTTGGAGTACATTGATTCAAGAAAGTGGAGAAGATATAGATAAAATTCTCCAAATTGATATCGTTTATTTTGTAAAGACTGATGTCTATGGAAAAACAGGGCTGCATCTTGGTTTAAGTAAGCCGATGTTCAAACGAGAATTTTTGGTTAAACACAGCATTGAGTACGATGAAACCCTAAGCATAGCTGAGGACTTTTGGTTTGACATGAAATGCTTAATCAATGGCGCTCGCTTTTTTCTAGTGCCAGAAGCCTATTATTTCTACCGTTCACGCTCTTTTTCTCTTGTACGTGAAAGCCCATTTAAACGTCTAAATCAATCTTGCATATCTACTTATTCTTTCATGCAGCAAAAAGTTGTGAAAGAAAATCCAGCTTTAATGCGTGCTCTATCTTATAATCTTACAGTTTACAACAGAACTTTAGCTTACTATCAAGTTTCATTGCCTATTAAACAAGGAAAATGGTTATTAGCATTGAGAGAACTCACGAAAAATCCAGGCTTTTTTTATGATTTTATTTCTAATATTAACAATATAATCAAACGTCGATTTCAATACTATGTGATGGGTAATGAATTAGTTTTTGAAATGTGTTATAATCTTCAGATAAAACGAAGAAAACCAATTAGTAGGATCGCAGCCTTATCAAAAAATAATATATAGCGGTGAACAAGGCAAACACTAAGAGGTTGTTTGAAAAGTAGTTAGCTGTAATTTTAATCACATTATCACCCCCCTTAATCCAACGCCACTTGCTTCTCCCTTGGCGCTAGCCTCTCCCTTTGGGAGAAGGGGAGACGCTGCGCGAACAAGTCGGGGAACCCGCCCAACGCAGTGGCTCCCCGATGTATTGGGGGGAAACAAGAAAAATCTGGTTCCCTCTCCAATGCATCCTACGGTGTATACAGAAGTCGAATTACCCCCCTTAATCCCCCCGTTTATTGGAGG
>CAXUOL010000779.1:0-3519 GCA_964252435.1 uncultured Nostoc sp. | reverse complement strand
GTGATTGCCGAGATTTCGGTGGCAATAGCAGCTGGCAGATTATATCTTGTTCAATACCCTTGCCAGCATAAGCAAAACTGTGGAGCATGAAATCATTGTATGTCAATTGCTGCAAGGTTTCTGGTAGATTCACTAGCAACATTTCTGTAGCAGTTGTCCCAATGTTAATCACAAGGGTGTTGCCAACAATGGGATGTTCGCTGGTTTTTAGCGGATGAGAACCTTGAGCATCACTTAATTTTACTTGCTCACCATTAGCAGCATCGAGTTCCGGGAGTAAACTAGCGATCGCTTCTTCGACAAAAAAGACTTGCTGCGGATGTTGAATAAGTTTGCTAGTGAGTAAAGCTTCCCGCACGTTAAAGCGGTATTGTTCCGACCAGCTAGATGGACAGGTACAAATTACACCCGCAATATTATTAATAATCTGGGGAAAATCTTGTTCGCTGATCCCAACAGCAGCAGCCATTAAACTAGGGGTGGTACTTGTTTTTTCGGATTTGAGGGTTAATAGTAACTTAGAGAGCGATCGCACAACCCAAATCAAAGGCCCTGCCGAAAATTCATTTAATTGCAAAACCGGTTCCCATTTCTGTCGTTCGCTCTTGTAGGGAATGGCTACTTGGAGATAGGGCTTCAACTGCGCCGAGTAGAGATTATTTTTCGTCGGATCTGCTGTCGATTTTGGTGTTGTGGGAGTGTTGGCAGAGCGATCGGGCACTTTATCTTGGGCTACAGCCGCAGGTGCTATCTGCTCATGTGCTTCGATAGTTTCGTTTTCACCGTGGGGTACAGAAGCTATAGGCAGATAAACCTCTGTTGGTAAACGAAACGATTGTTGAAAGGAACTTGTTCCCGACGGATTTTCTGCTGACCAGTAGATAGGATGTACAACAAAAGTTGAGCGATTTAATAATGCGGCGGAAATTCCTGTTGTACCTAAATCAATTCCTAAATACCAGACTGATTCTAAAACATTGGGCGAAACTTCTGGATTATTTATGGAGTTAGCAATTGGAGGTAAATAACTTTCTGCAACAGGAGTTGTGACTTCCTTTTTTTCAGTTTCTACCTGGGGAACTGCCAAACTGGAGAAAGCAGTAGTTGATGTCTTCTCTGCTACTTGGTGATTTTCAGGGGAAGTTGTGTTTTGAATGTTATCAAGTGGTTCCGAGAAAACATCCAAGTTATTATCTGGCTGCGACTCAGAATTTAGCTGCCGATCAAAATTAGCCAAATCCCGATCTAATTGCTGCAACTGTTCTTCATCTAAAGAAATATCTGGTACGGCTGGAGACTGGTTTGACTCAATAGAAAGTAAGTTTTCTTGGGGTGAAGCAGCAATGTAGTTATCTGAAGACAGCTCGGAGCGATCGTTGTTAATTAATACTTCCGATGTGACGATATCTTCACTGCGATCGCGCATCGTGTCGTAGACAGACGCTTCGGCAACGGTAGGCTCTGCCAACTCTATTTCTGGCACTTCTGGAGTAACTGGTGCTGTGGTTGTAGCATTATCCCCAGAAGATGAGACTTCCAGCAGTTGCAGTTCACTATCTGTATCAGGCAATAGGTCAGTTGCTGTAGTTGTGGCATTATCCCCAGAAGATGAGACTTCCAGCAGTTGCGGTTCGCTATCAGCATCAGGCAATAAGTCAGTTAGGGTATTAATTGTATCAACACTAGCTGGCTGAGTGCCGATTTGTGGCAAACTATCTGTTTGTGGAGTAGAGAAGCTAAGAGGTGATTCTAGGTCAGTATCCTCTGCAAAAAATAGTTCTTCCTGTGGCTCTGATGAATCTGTGATTTCTCCTAAAGTCTCTTGGGTTGAAAGACCCGTATCTGGAGCCACAACCGCAGAATCGACGGTTGGAGAGACAGGTGGGGTCTGTGCGATGTTCAACGGTAATGGAGAGGCTGTAGAAGGAGAGTCATTTGTGGGAACATCGAGGCTGGGATTATTAACATCACCAGCATCAAACAAACTTGCGTAAAGTTGGTCTACTTCATCACCAATTGCCGCAGAAATATCTTGGGGTAATTCGGTCGGGGTTTGAGAATATTCAGATGAGTCTACACCAAGCTGCAACAGCACTGCATCTAGATCCTCTGTGAGGGTAGTTTCCTGTTGCTCATTTGTGAGTGGAGATAAAGTTTCCGGCTGTATAAGCTCCAAGGATTGGGGCGCAACTCCAGCAGCAATCTCGGCTGGTTCTGTCAATGATGGTAGTGTCTCAGATTCTTCTTTCAGCAAAGATGACTGCGAACTAGGGGATTCTTGCTGCAAATGCTGGGTCAAATTGTTGACAAAGCTGGCCATCAGCTGTTCGCCTTGCATCCCCTTACTATGCATTCTTGCCAGTGCTTGAGACAGGGATTCGTAATAAGTATTAATGTTGCGCTCTAGTGCTTCAAAGACTACATTCACCGTCCCATCTAGTGATAATAAGCGTTGATCCAACTCCCTGGCCAGCTGGGTTAAGCGCTTCACATCGTCAGAGGATTCTAATAAAGATTCAGTTGCAGAGGTTGCGTAATTAATTTCTCCTGAAGAACTGACGGAATTTTCCCCCGTCTGTCCAATCAGTGGTGTTAAAGTTGGCACAAGGCGACTCATGAGTACCTGTAAAAACTCGGTAATCATTTGTTCCTGGTTTGTCAACTGCTGCGCTAAGGAGTAGTTTTGTAAACGCTTTTGTTCTAGCTGCCGAATTTCCTGTATGAGAGTGGCTCGCTCTTGCAAGAGGAATTCTAATTCCGATCGCAACGGCTGAATCAATCTCGAAAATTCATTTTTTAACTGTCCTGCGCCAACAGCACTCTCTTCCTGACTAGGTTCGAGTTGCGGTAATGGATACTGGTTATAATCGCGATCAATAAATTTTGTTAACAAAGGCGATGGCTCCGCCAACGCCAAGGGCGAACGCGGTTCTTCAGAAGACTGATTTGGGATGCCGCTCTCTAATGCTGCTTTTTCTTGTAACCTCACCAAGAAGTTGCGAATTCGCTCTAAAACCTCTTTCGGCTCTTGCGCCTGACCAGACAGAAATCTAGACAGGCGCTTGCCACCGCTGGCAAGTAAGTTGTCAATGTCTGCGATCAGCTTTTGAATTTCATCTGTACTAAAAGTCACTTTTGTCACCTTACCTATAAATATATGTCAACTAATGTGACAATTACTTTACAATCACCCTATCCCTATGGGGATCTTGCTCACGTGCAGCATCTACCATAAGAGAAGTTTTGAGTGGCAAAAGCCGCTACTTGGACTTGTGACTGTCATTATGTTATGGATTACTGGGAGTCGTGGCAATCTTCAATCATCCAAGAAAACAAGGAAAAAAGTTTCTCTTTGTCCTCCCATCCCCTTGTCTCCTTGTCTCCCCCTCTCCTTGTCCTCTTCAGACAGCCTTTGTTCGAAAAGCTTAATTTTGCAGGTTATTGGTTGCCTATTTTGGAAAATCGCTAAAATACCTGAGCAATAATTTACTCCCTTTAGTATCATTAATGTTGTTTGCC
>CAXUOL010000778.1:0-3528 GCA_964252435.1 uncultured Nostoc sp. | reverse complement strand
ATCTGCCGAAACGTTTAGCAATTATTGGCGGCGGCTACATTGGCGTAGAATTTTCTAGCATGATGCACGCTTTCGGTTGTGAGGTAACGGTGATTGAAAAAGATGAGATGATTTTATCGGGGTTTGATGATGACATTCGCTCTGCTGTACAACAGGGTTTGATTAAACGCAAAATTAAGTTGTTCACTAACAGCACTGTTCAAGAAATCAAATACTCAGAAGAGGGTTTGTTGTTAACTATTACTGGTGAGAGCCAAGAAATAATTACAGCAGATACCATCTTAGTTGCCACAGGTTACGCTCCAAATACCAAGAATATGGGTTTGGAAAATGCTCATGTTGAACTTGGCGAAGATGGTGCAATCAAAGTAGATGAATACAGCCGCACCAGCCAAGAAAATATTTTTGCTGTGGGTGATTGCACCAGTCGGGTGCAATTGACTCCAGTGGCTAAGGCAGAAGGTATTGCCTTTGCCGATACAGTTTTTGGCAACAAGGCACAAAAACTAAATTATGATTATGTGCCCACTGCTGTTTTTTGCCGTCCAGAAGCGGCTAGTGTGGGGATGACGGAGGCGAAAGCACGGGAAACATTTGGTGAATCTGTAGAATGCTACTGTACCCAATTCCAACCACTGTTGTATCAGATGATCGAACAGGATGAGCCAACCATTATGAAGTTAGTGCTAAATAGTGATTCTGGGCAAGTTTTGGGCGCTCACATGGTAGGTGAACATGCAGCAGATATCATTCAAAGTCTAGGTGTGGCAATTCGCAAGGGCATTACCAAGGAAGATTTGGATGAAACAATAGGCATTCATCCCACGACAGCAGAAGAATTTCTGTCGTTAAGTTAAAATCATGTGCAGGGCTGAGTGAAAAAGCCACAAACAGAGAAGGGGGAAATCCTTCTTCTCATCTCCCTATTTTCGTGCCCGATTATACTTTGGCAAATCCAAAAATTATACCAATTCAATTAATGATTGCAACATATCCTTGGGTAAAGACGCGATGAATCGCGTCTCTACAAATGGTCTATTTGTTGCATTATTTTTTCACATTGGGATAAATTATTCAAATTTTTGTATTCAATACAACTATCAGATTTTGCTTTCCTTACTCAAGAACAGCTTTCACAGCGATGGGATATTTTTTTATTTGGAAGTCTCTTGTCCTTCTGAGTAAGATTTTGTGGGAATACCTAAATCGTCTAAAGTATTCATTAATAAGTCATCTTGTGGGATATGGTGTCTGTGTTGGGAATTTACCAAATCGTCAAGAGCTTTAAGAGCTTTAAGAGCTTCAAGATCCTTAAGAACTTCTGATGCAGACTGATATCGCTCTTTGAAGTCATCCAGCACCATTTTACTGAGAATCTTAGCTAGGGAGTGACTTACCTGAGTGCAATCGCTCCATTTAATCTCCCCATTAGCATCTCTATCTAGCTCGCGGGGTGCTACACCAGTTAAGGCTTTAATCCCAACCATGCCAACTGCATAGATATCACTACTGTAATGTGGACGCCCAAAACATTGTTCGCTTGGTGCGTAACCCTGAGTACCAATACCAATGGTGAAAGGGGTTGACTCTTGACGATCGAGTTGTTTGATGCCGACTTCCTTGACGGCTCCAAAGTCAATCAACACTAGTTTTCCGTCTGAGTGTCGCCGGATGATATTACTGGGTTTAATATCCCGATGAATCACGTGGTTTTCATGGACAAATGTTAATGTTTGCAATAAGTCTCTGATAATTTTGATCGCGGCAATTTCTTCAATTGCTCTACCTGCTAAAAGTTCTTGATTTAAAGGATGACCAATTATCTGTTCTTGCACTAAATAAAATTCTTCATCTTCTTCAAAATAAGCTAAAAGTTGAGGAATTTGAGCGTGCCTTCCCAATTTTTCTAGTGTTTGTGCCTCTGAGTTAAATAAACGTCTGGCAAGTTGCAATCCTTCTGGTTTGGTGTTGGCTGGTTTTAGTTGTTTGACAACACATCGCGGATTTCCAGGACGTTGGGTATCTTCGGCAATGTAGGTTTCACTAAATCCACCGCAACCGAGAACTTTGACAATTTTGTAGCGTCTAGCCAAAACTTTTCCTGATAAGGCTAAATCTCTTTGCTGGATTAGGTCTTGGAAGTCATCTTGTTGGCTGATAATCTCTTGGACAACGGGGGAAGTTTTATACTTCTGAAAAATGTCTACTAATTGGCGTTTTCTGATGCTTTCCCTGATGACTGAGGTTGCTAAATAGCAAATTCCGGTCATGGCGATCGCGATCATTGGTACACTAGTGGGAAAAATTAACTGACCATAGACAAATAACCCATAACTAATTCCTCCCCAAGCGCCAGACAGGACGAGGCTATAGAAAAATCGATGGATGCTACGCTTGCGTCTGCTAATCATCAAGGCTGTACTGCCCACTAGCATTAGCACAAACAAACCCTGTAATGGTGGACTATTAATTCCTGGGGCGATCGCTTTTCCTGTCATCAAAGTTGCGATCGCATTAGCGTGAATTTCCACGCCCGACATCGGTTCAGTGCTATTACTACCAGCAACTGGATAATAATCATTATGTAACTTATCTGTTGCCCCAATCAGCACGATCTTATCTTTGAACACCTTTCCTTGCTGCAAATAGCTGTTCCAGTTTTGCGGGTCGAGTACGTGCCAAAAAGGTTTTTGCTCAAATGTACCCGCAGGCCCCCAAAAATAAATGCGATCGCCCTTTGGTCGAGGATAATTTACTTGTGCTGTCCTCAGCGCTGCTTCATCAAAAGAGAGTCGCTTTTTGGTAAATAGATTATCTTCACCTAAGAACTTGGGAAACTCACTTGCTAATCGATGAACTTTTCCATCGACTTCTAAAGGAAAATTAACTGAGCCAATGGATACTGACCCCGTACGAAACATTTGTTGTGGGTCTGTTAGTTGCGTAAAAGAGCCTTGGTGCGTCTGGGAATTTTCGTAGACGGCTGCTAAGGTAACTTTATTGCCATATTTTTGCAATACTGCCTGAAATTGGCGATCGTCTGTAACTCCATAACTACTTCCTGTATCAAAAACTACATCTAATGCGACAGCGCGGGCACCTGCTTCGATTAATTTTGTGATTACCTGGGAGTATGCAGCCCGTTTATAAGGATAAGATTTTAGTGTTTCTAAGTAGGCATACTGTTTCGGATCTGTTTTATAGTACTGTTCGGGAACCGATATTGACTGATCGTCTATTGCTAAAATTACAATGTCTTCTGGAGGCGCGATCGACCCGCGCAGTTGAAAAAAGGCAGAAAGCACCTGATTTTCCATCAATTGAACCAATTCCCCACCAGAAGCGCTCAATAGTGCGCCCCCAATTGCCCAAGTACCTGCCAGTAGATGACCTAAGCGAACCATCCACCGCGAGTGGCGAGCAGATGCTGTCGAAGTCACTTTTGTTGGTTTACTTGACAGTCCTTTGGCAGTAGAGACATAGTTTTTAGTTAAGGTAGATGTAGGTTCTTCTGCCATATCGTGTTAC
>CAXUOL010000777.1:0-3530 GCA_964252435.1 uncultured Nostoc sp. | reverse complement strand
TTGAAATAAAAGTCGGTAAAACTAGCGTTTTCTAAATTACTTCTGTCCTAGACCCGCAAATATTACCTCCCTACGTTGTTGCTGACTTATATCGGAGAAGATGGAGGATTGAAGAAGCTTTTTACGTGGTCAAACGTTTATTGGGACTGTCGTATTTATGGACTGGTTCTATTAATGGTGTGAAGTTACAAGTGTGGGCAACTTGGCTCTTTTATGCAGTATTGGTTGACTTGGGAGATGCGGTTGCAGACGAATTATCTCTGCCATTTGACCGCATTTCTTTAGAGATGATTTTTCGTGGTTTATATCATTTTAGTGTCGCCTATGACAAAGGTAAGGCGGATGACCCAATTAAGTACTTTGCTGCAAAAGAAAATCAAGATTTAGGGGTTGTCAAAGCACTACGAAAACCAGTCTCCAAGCTGGATTTGTCTCCTTTTCCTGCACCCTCTTGACAAATGTGCAATCACTCTAACCTCTCACTGATGAGAGTACCTTATTTTGTGTTGTAGTCTTGTATTACTATGTCACTTAAAGCATAATGTGAGCAAACACCTTAGTTCATGGTTGGAGACGTGGCAAAATTAACGATTCAGATCCCAGATGAACTAGCCGGGCGGTTAGAACCTTTACAAAGTCGCTTACCCCAACTACTTTGGCTATTGCTGGATGCAGATGTGCAACAAACAAGCGAGCAGCCAAAAGTGAATACACAAACTGTAGAGGTTTCCGAAGTGTATCAAGAAGTGCTGGATTTCTTGATTAAAGGTCCAACGCCAGAAGAGATAATTGCTTTTAAAGTTTCATCACAAGTACAAATGCAGTTAGAAGCATTATTAGAGAAAAACCGTTCTGCTTCACTAACTCAGATGGAATTAGCTCAATTAGATGTTTACGAACAATTAGAACATCTAATGATTCTGCTAAAGGCCCGCGCTATGGAAAAGTAATGAAAATTTGATGGCCAGTACTTCAATTTCAACAGAACTTCGCAAGCTGGTAGTTAGTAGAGCGTCAGGACGCTGTGAATATTGTTTAATTCACCAAGATTTTTCAATATATACCCATGAAGTAGATCATATTCTTGCTATGAAACATGGGGGCGAAACTTTGGCGGAAAATTTAGCTCTTTCATGTTTATCATGCAATCGTCATAAAGGTTCTGATTTTGCGACAATTGACTCGGCTACCGGAGAAATAGTGCCATTGTATAATCCTCGTCGTCAGATTTGGGATGAACATTTCTATTTTGAGAGTGTAAGAATTGAGGGAAAAACTCAAGTAGGGCAAGCAACTGCAAAGTTACTTCAGTTTAATCTTCCTAATCGATTACTACACAGGCAAGTATTAATGAGTCAGCAAAAATATCCTTAAGTATGTAAAGTTAGTATCTTTATAAGAACTAATGGTATGAAAGCTAATTAATTGTTTTATAAGTTTTATAAAAGTTATAAATACTAGAGAATAAATATAAACATTAAAGTTATTTATTTAGTTTAAAGATGGATTATAGCGCAGATTCTTTACCTCCGATAAAACTGATACCATTGGATAGAAATCTATCTAGTGTGCAAACAACAAAACATAGAAGTTCTGTTAAAATTAGCACACCTACAGATATTCGCTAGAAAACGTTATCAACAACGTAAACAAGCTGGTGAACAACGCAAATTTCAGACATTGGCTAAGAAAATTAACGTTAACGATTAAGTTAACCCTAATCTTTCTATACGTGAATACTCTATACTGCCCACTTTATTTTACAAACGGATTGACTAGCTAAAACTGAGATCATGCCTACCCCAACTCCCGACTTAGTTTGTTCCTACTGTACAGTGACTTTTTATTTGTCGCTGTGCCAAATTAATGTCATCGAGGGTATGAACCTTGAATTGTCTAGGGTTAAGCTTAAAACCAGCAGAGAGAGCTTACAAGTTGTATCAATATAATTTATTGCAAGACTAAAGTGCTAAGGCTTAACTTGATGACATGAATTTGTCTCAACATTATTTAATTTGTCACTATACACATTTACCTCAATTCACTTATGACTAATAGCATTTATTTCACAGGAATCACCTTACCTAATGCTATCAAATTAAAACTTGGACTATCAGATGATATAGATTTCGTCTGCTCAAGTTCGGGAACTTATTTAAATTTTGACCATGATTTACAGTTAAATTTAGACAAAATTTTTAGCATTCATAGTACAGTTCCATACATAAATGTGGCGCTTGATAGAATCATTATTGAAATATTTGGCAAACCTGAAATTAGAATATCTGCACCAAAATATAAAATTTATAAAACTTCTCAAGAAGTTGATCTCAGTTTTAAAGGATTACTAAATAACCAAAATATTGAATTATTTTTTGGCAAGCAAACCACATTAAAATATAAATTAAATGAAGATTTTATTTTTAGCAACCTAGATAGTAAACTTCCTATTATCAACGATTTAAAATTAAGCAACCCAGAGCTAATTATCACTGATACTGAACATGATTTTATACATTCAAAATTAGGTTGCATTAACTTAAGCAGAGGATTCAACTTTATTGGAAATATTGATTTCAATAATCTCCAGACAAATTTCAGCAGTTTTATTCATCAAAGCTTAGGAATTGGATGTTTAGGAGTGATAATTAACTTTAATCCGGTAGGACAGGTGAGCTTAACAGGTAATATTGCAGGCGATATTCAGCTATTTTCGCAGCAACAATTTAAAGCTACTTTTAATAACTTGCTCATAGAGTTAAATATTGGGGCTGATTTAGAGCCAAACTTTGGATTAACTGGAAATTTGATTCTGCAAGGCTACGATCCCACCCAAGAAAAAGAACCTAAGTTATTTCTCTCTGGTAGTCTCTGTCTCGAACCCGAATCTTTAACAGCATACTTTTGTCAACAAGGTGAAAAATCTTGGTGTAATCCCTATGGATTGGTAGGAACTGAACTTCGCAATATCAGGTTTCAAGGAGGTGGAACATATTTACCTCCTTACTTTGATAACTTTGGCTTCATTGGCGATTTGAAATGGGAAAAAACAGACCTTGAGGTAGCTTTTCTAATGGACACTAATGATCCTGAAAGATTAGCTTTAATTTTAAATCCAAAGCAAGCGGTTAGCTTAATAGATTTGTGGCGGGGGCCAGTCACTTCCTTTCTTAGCAAACAAGTAGGTTATTCAACCGATTTGATTAACAAAGCACTAGGGCTTTTAGAAGGCTTAGTGAACTTAAACATCGAATCAATTGATGGAGATGGAGACGGAAAAATCAATGCTTTAATTAAGTATGTTCCTTTTCCAACAATAATTGCAGATCAAGCGATATCAGAAGGTTTAGAAATTAATGGCAAACTTAATGCTTGGGGGCATGAGGCAATCTTAATCCTTCAAGGAGATAAAAGTTTTACTAATATCTCTGGTTCATTAAAAGTTCTGGAAATTGATTTAGGATTTATGAAAATCAAGGGAACGGATGACGATAGCTTAGATTTATCTTTAAAGGTAACGCCTAGTGAGC
>CAXUOL010000776.1:0-3533 GCA_964252435.1 uncultured Nostoc sp. | reverse complement strand
AAGTCAAAAACAAGGGTAACGCTGTTATTGCAAGTTAAATGTGGAACAGCTTATCGCTGCGCGTAAACTGTAACTACCAGATTCTCCTGCTTCAAAAGTGTTAGCCAACAGATAGTAGATACCATTTTCTGGTAAGGTAACAGTCAATCGAGCATTAAAATCCTTTGGGAAAATGTCGTCATTCTGTGCTATTAATCGTTCTTTAGCAGGAAGCAGTAAGTATAAGTGAGGGTCTATTTGCTGACTATTCATCTCAATAGTTATCTGTTGACCTGCTTTGCCTTCAAAAACATAAGTGTGAAAATAGCTATTATTTGGTAAAGTGCGATCGCCATTTTTCAGGCTCGCTTGTAAAACTTGACCATTCAACGGTAAATCCGTATCTTTACTATTACTGGGCTGTTGACGCGCACTTGCTAACTGAGCATTACCTTGTTCTACAGCTACTAAAAAAGGCTGAATTAATTCAGTAGGGATTGCAAAACTAATGCCAATAAATCTTTTAATTTCGGTATCATTAAAAATGGCACTATTGACACCAATTACTTGCCCATTAGAGTTGAGCAGTGGCCCTCCAGATGCAAAACCAACCACATCAGCTAAGACTTGTTTGCCATCAGCCAGTACTACTGCAACAGCTTTAGAACTATCTTCTACAACGTGAGCATTAGTTAAAACTAGACCATCTGGACTGACAATAAAACCACTACCATGTCCCAAATCAGTGGCAATCGCAACTACATATCTACTAGCTTTTTCATATAGCTGAATCCGTTTTTGTTCTTCAGAATTGTCTGCTATATTAACTGCTGATTTTATTTTTTTAGTCTTTTCACCCAGCAAACTTTGCTCATTTACCTGATATTTATTAGCACTAGCAGTTAGTTGAAAACTGAATAAACTGCTAACAAAAATTCCCCCAATCACAGTTGTTAAAACTTTCCTGTTCATTTTCCAAGCATCCTTAATAAATGAAATAACCATACTAACAACACAAATCCGCGTAAACTATCAGGGCAAATCTCTTCTTTGCGCCTTTGCGCCTAAGAAAGCGGGAACGCCTAAAGGCGAATGCGTGAGACATAAAATATTGAACTAATAAGCATCTTCTTCTAATTTCCGAAACCAATTCCGAATTTGAGAAGAAATTCTCCAATGCGAGATATTACACTATTTGAGTGAAGTTTTTTTCAACACTATCAGCTTCGCTAACAGACTGAAGTAGTATCCAGAGTTCAGGAATACCGAGAATATCGATGAGGTCATGCATTGACTTTACCAGTGTTATATTTAGAGAGAATACCAATTCCTAATACACTGCGGGAAACTGCACTTCATGCGTCCACGTAATTAAGAAAGTTATATTTGAATGGCTGCAAGAGATATTTTTCATGATGCTGTTAGAAAAGGGCTAGAGAAAGAAGATTGGGTGATTACAGATGATCCTCTAGAAATTGAAGTCGGCGGAGTTGAAATGTACATTGATTTAGGTGCAGAGAGGATATTAGCAGCTGAGAAAGCAGGAGATAAAATAGCAGTTGAGATTAAGAGTTTTCTTGGCGCATCAAATATTTATGAATTTCATACAGCATTGGGTCAATGTTTCAACTATAAAATTGCTCTAGAGATTCAAGAACCAGAACGAGTTTTATACTTGGCTGTTCCTTTAGGAACCTATAGCAGCTTTTTCGCATTGCAATTTATTCAAATTGTGATTCAACGTTCCCAACTAAAGTTAATCGTTTACGATTCAGTGAATGAGGTGATTGTAGAATGGAAAAATTAGAGCAATATCGAGGTTATATTCAACAATTATTGACAGCTTATGCTAATCGAGGTTCGTCAAAAAGTGAAATAGAAAAACAAGTCATTTTTGATCCTATTCACGATCACTATCAATTAGTATACGTAGGCTGGAAAAATCGGCGACGGCAATATGGCTGTGTTTTGCATCTCGATATCAAAGATGGGAAGATTTGGATACAATATGATGGGACAGAGATTGGCATTGCTAATGATTTAGTAAAGTTAGGAGTCCCAAAGGAAGATATTGTTTTGGCATTTCAGGAACCCTTGGTAAGGCAATATACGGAATTTAGTGTGGGTTAAAATATTTAACCTAATTGCTTCTGGTAGTGACGATAAAACTATTAAAATTTGGAAACCTAATGGTACTTTAATTAGTACTTTCGATGGGCATACAGGTAGGATAAATACTGTCAGTTTCAGCCAAGATGGTAAAATAATCGCTTCTGGTAGTACTGACCAAACTGTAAAAATTTGGCAACTAGATGGTACTCTAATTAACACCCTAGTTGGACATGGTAATTCAGTCGCTAGTGTGAGTTGGAGTCAAGACGACAAAATTATTGCTTCTGGTAGTGAGGACGGAATTGTGAAACTCTGGAAGCTGAACGCAGATATGATGACTAAATTGACTGGGCATAAACGCAAAATAACCAGCCTCAATTTTAGCCCTGATGGCAAAATAATTGCTTCTGGCGGTGACGATGGTACTGTGAAATTATGGCATCAGAATGGAACTTTAATTGCTAATCTTGCAGGATATTAAGGTTGGATAAATAGTATCAGTTTTCGCCATGATAATAGAACTATTGCTGTTGGTACTGATCAAGGAAATGCTAAACTTTGGCAAGCGAATGGGACTCTAATTCATACTCTGACTGGACATCAAGTTGGGCTAACAAGTGTTAGTTTCAGTTCTAATCAAGAAATGATTGCATTTGGTACAGATCAAGGAACTATTAAACTCTGGAATTGGGACGGAATTTTAATTAAAAATTTTACTGGACATAAAAACAATTGGGTAAAAAGTGTCAGTTTTAGCCACGATGGTAAAATTATTGCTTCTGGTGGTGATGATGGTACTATCAAACTTTGGAAAAAAGATGGAACTTTAATTACTACTATGACTGGACATAGAAAGGATATTAATAGTATCAGTTTTAGTCCTGACGACAAAATTATAGCTTCTGGAAGTACAGATCAAACTATCAAACTTTGGCAAATAGATGGAACTCTTATCACTACGTTGACTGGACATAACGCTTCAGTGACAAGCGTTAGTTTCAGCCCCGATAACAAGATTATTGCTTCTGGTAGCCAAGACAAAACTATCAAACTTTGGCAAATAGATGGAACTCCCATCACTACGTTGACTGGACATAGCGCTTCAGTGACAAGCGTCAGTTTCAGCCCCGATAACAAGATTATTGCCTCTGCTAGTAAGGATGGTCAGGTGATTTTGTGGAGTTTGGATTTAGATGATTTATTAACACGTGGATGTCAATGGCTCGAAGACTATTTTGTCACTCATCCGCAAGCTCGTAATAGTTTGCGTCCATGTAGCAAAAGCCATAGAATAATGTGAATCTAAAAATTCGGAACAGACTCAAACAAAATTTATTCACACATCACGTGCTTTGAAAAAATTATAGATAGCAAGGCCGATGGCTATAAGCAACACTGCATGAATTAGATTTCCGGCAATATGAAGTGTCAGTCCTAATGCC
>CAXUOL010000775.1:3310-3535 GCA_964252435.1 uncultured Nostoc sp. | reverse complement strand
AACCCTATATGAGATTTAAAATCTCATAATGCTCCATTTTGTTCTTTTTGTTTTTTGGAAATTTCATTAACTCCCTATTATGGATTGAAACTGATTAAACAAAAAAACATCCACAATTTTAATTAGTGAAATTTCATTAACTCCCTATTAGGGATTGAAACGGGCAGTTTATTAGTGGGATTACTTAGAGATTGAGCGTTGAAATTTCATTAACTCCCTATTAGG
>CAXUOL010000775.1:0-3300 GCA_964252435.1 uncultured Nostoc sp. | reverse complement strand
ATATTATTTATTGAAACCTTGTTAGGATTTTGTCAGTCTTTTCTTGCTTAAACTGTTGAAATTTCATTAACTCCCTATTAGGGATTGAAACTCAATGTTAAAGTTGATAGTGGCAGATTCTGGGAGATTAATAATGGCGACAACTAAATATCGAGCTTATACAAACGTGCCAAAGCCAAGTCCAAAACTGGTAGAAATAATAAAGCAATCTGGGACGACTTTATATTTAGATCCGGGGGCAATAGTTCAACTTATAGATCCAGATACATCAGTACTACAAATAATTGTAGGTAGACAAGAAAGTATATTTAAATTGACGGATATTCGTGCCATTATCGCAACAGAAGCAGAAATTAAATCATCAGCGCTAACAAAAATTCTGCGATGGCGTATTCCAGTAATTTTATTTTCTCAATCTGGCGAATTCTTGGGAAGGATTGAACCAGATTACAAAATCAGGGCAGATATCATGCAGTCCCAAGCTATGATGACCGACGCGATGAAAGTTGAGGTTATGCAAGGTGCAACCTGGGGTCGTCTCCGTCGCCTCCGGCGGTTTTTACAACGCTCTGGACGTGATGGTGCTGTAGAAATTAGTCAAGCTTCTAAGGATATTTTACATCTTAGTAATTGCATTACAAACCACGATTCTATTACCTCATTGCAAGGGTTAATTGGCCAAGGAATGCTGATCTTTTATCGTATACTTCCCCAGTGTATAAACCCAGACTGGAAGTTTACTTCGCGGCATGATAATTCCCCTGTTTGCCGGATGCTTGACTTTAGCGAGAAGCTTTTGGAAGAATCAATCAAAAATGCTATTTTATCATTAGGGCTAAACCCTAACTTTGGTTACTGGCACCGAACCCATCACCAAACGAAGGGACTGATTGCCGATCTAACTACAGAATTCCAAATCTTAGCGATCGCCTGCGTAAAGACTGTTTTGAATCGTGGCTATATAACACCGAAGGATTTTAATAAATGCTGGGATGAAAACACACTGCCGCTCGTTGCAGCCCAAGCAATTACCCGTGCTTACCAAGTCAAGATGGCTACGGAAATCAGCTACCCTGAGATCAAAATTAAATGTACTTATGAAGACCTGTTCTACATCCAAGCAAAACAATTAATCTTGTATTTACAAGGACAAATTCAAGAATATTACTCTCCTGACTTAAAATAAGTTTAGTCAAGTTTTTGTTTTTAGTCGCTATTATCAAATAAAACTTATGGTAAATCTGCTATTAACAGAAATACATTCTCAACGATTTGTATTTCGTTGATATAGGACTCCTATAATAATTGTCAGTGGGATTATTCAAGCTATTCTTTATCCTGATATTAACTAATACTGTACAGATCACAAAAAATTTAAGAAAGGCTCCGCGCCAGATACAGTCCCAAAGCCTTGAGATCCCTAGCGACGACTTCCATTGCGGCAATACCACCGCCCTCAATGGATTCCACAAAATCCTCACGGGAGGTAAACGGAAAGTCGCCCGTCTGCCAAAGCCCCAGACGATTGGCGTATGAGAGATTTGAGACAATAGTAGCACCAGTTGCAGAAACATAGATAACCCGTGCTGATGGCAGTGCGTTTTGCAACCGCAGCCCAACAATACCTTGCTGGGATGCTGCAACCATACCAAGTTTGCCCTCTTGTGCCATTGCATTGCCCATGCTGTGGCACTCGTCATAAGCGATCGCTCCCTCAAAGCCAATGCCAGCCCACTCAACGATTTGCTTAAGCCGACTTTTGCCGTTCTTTTGAGAGCGCAGAGTTGAGTAGGTGCAGAACAGAATACCTTGGGTGAAAGGGATGGGGTCGCCAAGTTTGATGTTACTCAGGTCAATGATATCTTTTTCACTACCTCCGAGCGCACACCAATCTCTACGTGCGTCCTCAATAAGAGCAGAACTCTTTGATACCCAAATGGCTTTTCTTCGTTCTTGACACCAGTTGTCGAGGATGATTCCTGCACATTGCCTTCCTTTCCCCGCGCCTGTCCCATCGCCTAAGAACCAGCCACGACGAAATTTTACGGCATTTTCTTCGCCAGTTGCCGCTACAGTCACATTATCCCATGAATCATCGACAATATAAGACCCAGAAAGAAATTCACCGTGCGCCTGACCTGCGTAAATAACGCTTTCAAGTTGTGCTTCAGATAACAATCCTTGTGAGACAATGTTTCGCGGGAGATGCGGTTTGTAAGTGGGTGGTGGTGGCGAGACAAGCGCTAGGGCTGCACTTTCGCAAAGTAGGGAAGGATGAGGTAAAGCGTCCTTGATTCTGATTCGTTGTGGGCGATAGGTTTCATATAAAGTATCTTTGAGTCTATCTGTAGCAAACCATTCGACGACTTCGTATTCCAGAATAACCACATCTGGAATTTCTGCGGAGGGTTCTGGTAAAGCGATCGCTGTACGCTTCGTTGGCAGTTTAACAACCTTCGCTGCAACGACAGCAGCTTTAATAGTTGCAGCATTGCATTGCGATGCCTGCGGCAACGTCAAAGACGAACGCCCAGGCAATTGCTGAATCAGTGCCAGTATTTCAGGCAGATTTAAAGTTTCGGTAATGCAAGGTATTTCGCTGGAGTCAGCCGGAACCTTGTCAATTACTGTGATTCTGGTGTCAATTTGCGTACCATGTTTTGAGTACACCTTGCCGTTAATCCCAACAGATAGTAGAACTCGCGCAAAATCCTGCCACTTAACAAAAGTCTCACGCCAGCTTGGGTTAGCCGGAGAGAACCAATTGGCTGTGATTGTAACCAGCCGCCCACCGTCGGACAGTCTTTGCAATGCCGAGTTGATATGCCTTTTTGTTGCATCGGGATTGCGACTGTTGATTTTGGGAGATGCACAGAAAGGCGGATTCATCAGAACAACCGAAGGCTGAGTCTTTCCAACCAGATAATCGTTAATCTGTTCCGCGTTTACTGAGAATAATGGTGTGCCAGGGAATAACCGTCGCAGAATCTTCGATCTATCGGGTGCAAGCTCGTTGAGCATCAGACTTGCACTGTGGAGTTTAGCCATTTGTGCCAATAGACCAGTTCCGGCACTGGGTTCAAGCACTAAATCATCAGCCTTTATAAATCCTGCTTTGGCTACAAGATAAGCAAGCGGCAGAGGGGTGGAGAATTGCTGAAGCTGTACTGACTCTTCACTGCGCCGTGTTTGCGTTGGGCAGAGAGCTACTAGCTTTTCTAATTCCAATAATACTGTTTGTGGCGACTCTAATAAAAGCTTGTAACCTTTTTGACGCAGATATAATATTTGCGCCACTTC
>CAXUOL010000774.1:0-3560 GCA_964252435.1 uncultured Nostoc sp. | reverse complement strand
TTGACGCGAGTAGGTTTAGCAAATCGCCTTAACAACAAACCAACTCAACTATCTGGTGGACAACAACAAAGAGTAGCGATCGCACGCGCGATCGTCAATCGTCCTGTAGTACTCCTTGCCGATGAACCCACAGGCGCACTTGATTCGCGTACAACCCAAGAAGTCTTAGATATTTTTGGCGAACTCAATGCCAGTGGAATCACAGTTGTAATGGTGACACATGAACCAGAAGTCGCCCGTCAAACCCATCGCATCGTTTGGTTCCGTGATGGTCAAGTAGTACACTCTAACCTCACCCCAGCCGACTTGAGTCAGTTAGCTGTCTCGTAGGTTCTAAAGTCCGCGTAGGCGGACTTTAGTTTGTGTAGTTGCGACTTCTAATCGCCAAGGAAGATTACAAACTTGAGGTTTTCCCAGTTTCTGCTTGCGTTGCGATCGGTTTAACATCGGTGTAACCCACTTCACCAGCTATTGTCCGAAACACTGACATTTGCTCTTCAAAATCTAGTCCTTCAATTTCGGAAAGCAGATCGTTAATTGCCTTACTTGGCTGGTAACTAGCTGGCATTCCAACCACCGTATCTCCCATAGCTACCGCCCAAGCATACCAAACTAGCAGCTGGTTGTTTTCTTTGATCGCCCCATAAGCACGAGAATATTCTGTGTCTTTGCGGTTAACAATATCCCGCATAATCTCTAGTTGCTGCTCATCGGACAATTTAAAATAATCTCCTAGCAGAAGTGGTGCTAACTCTGGTTCAGCCGCAGCAGGAGCTGCTGGCGTGATCGAATCACCCATTTTTTTATAAACAAAATAGAACCAGGCTAATTTAGCATCGGTATCTAAGGCGTTAAACCCATCTACCAATTTTTGAGTTTCACTGCTCTGAGCTTGAGAAATAGTTTTGTCGTAACTTGCAGTCATTATTGTTTGTCTCCAAAATAATTTAATAGGCCAAACTAAGTGGTACCAGAGTTCGAGCGTCAGATTCTACTACCGATAGAAATAGTTAAATTAATTAGAAATTGCAGCTTTAATCTACCTTTTAATAGAGGTAAAAGTCTCCCCCAGGAAGCAAGAAATCAGCACATTACTTCGCTATTGTTGTCCTAGCAATAAAAAATTTACCGAAGGTTTTAATTATGCCTGATGAAGAAGTAAAGCCCAATTTAAATGAATCTTCCACCCAGGATGCACAATTAGCTGCCGATAGCATAGCTAGTGGTGAAGAAAAAGCGCCAACGGTGGATTTTGATAGTGATTATGCAGCTGCACAAAAATTCAGCGTTAGTGAAGTTGATCGCACAGGTAAAGGTGCAACAGCAGCTGAAGCAGCTACTGCACCTAATCAAAAAACCTCTCAGCCACAAAAGACAACAACTCAAACTCAGTCAACTGGCAATCCTGATGATTTTATAGAGTCAGCAAAAGAAGTTGGGAATTCTCAGACTGGGGGTGCAACTAATGTCAGTGATGATTTAGTAAAAGAAGCTTTGGAAAAGGGCGAACGGAAAAATTAATTTTCCCTGATATCTTACTCTTTTGTAAGATGGGTAATGTCACAAAATAAGATAATTGAACATTCTTCCGTCCCGCATTCCTCGTCCATCTTCTTAGATGGGCGGGGTAGTTCATCTTATCGGCATTGGTAGACATTGCCCACTCTACTGTTTTGAACATTGTCAATTGTTAAATCGCTCTCAATCGACTTTTGACTATTAACTAACGACTGTTCATCACTTCTAGTAGTTCGCTAGGTTGCTGAATTAAATAATCTGGATTTTGCTTGGCTAGTACTTCCGGTGAGTTAAAGCCCCAAGTGACTGCAATCACTTGGATATTTGCTTTTTTTGATGCTTCTATATCTCTAGTTTCATCTCCAACATAAATAACCTCTTGAGGTTTGAGTTGCTTTTGCCTCAAGACATTATTGATGATAGTTGTTTTGCCAAAAATTGTAATTCCTGAGTAGATAAAATCAAATAGGTGATTTAAATCATTGATTGTCAGGAATCGTGTAACATTTTCTTTAGAATTAGAAGTGATAATACCCAGTTTATATCCTTGATTTTGGAGTTCTGTTAATGCTTCTTTAATGCCTGGAATTGGCTTTAATTCTGGGATTTTGTTTTTTAATTCCCCTTTAACTTGTTTAACTAGAAAAGGTATCTTAAATAGAGAAACTCCTGAGTACTTAATGATTTCCCTAGATGTTAAGTTCTTGAGGAAGGCCAATTGTTCTGGGCTTATTTGTTTATAACCAAAGTCTATAGCTAAACGATTAGCAATACTTACAAGGGCATCTACTGTATCAGCAATTGTGCCATCAAAATCAAAAATAATTACTTTCTGGGTCATTCTTCTGCCTGGATGCGTCAAGATTAGCTAGGGCGTTGCGTCGTAACATTTCTGGCTTAATCCGCCGCAAGGCAGATGCTGGAAATCGTTTATCCCACTCCCGATCTGAGATTTGGGCTAATTCTAGCAGGTGGGGAGCAATATTCCCAGGATAAGGTTGAAACTCTACAATATCAGTTGTTTGGGCAAAACGTTGATTCCAAGGACAAACATCTTGGCAAATATCGCAACCAGCAACCCAGCCTTGCAAATTAGATGCGATCGCCTCTGGCAATTCCTTGTCACGATTTTCAATGGTATGATAAGCAATGCAGCGATTAGCATCGACAACAAAAGGCTGAGTAATTGCACCTGTGGGACAAGCTTGAAGACAACGAGTACAGCTACCGCAGTGTTCTGTGTGTGGGCGATCGCTCTCTAATTCTAAATTGGTCAACACTTCTCCCAAAAATACCCAAGACCCATATTCTGGTGTAATCACATTACCATTCTTGGCAATCCAACCAATTCCGGCAAGTTGAGCCAACACTTTATCTTGCACCGGGCCAGTATCTGCATAATAAAGAGCTAATACGCCTGCATCAAGTGATTTTAGCCATATAGATAGCTGCTTAAGTTTTCTATGCATCACCTTGTGATAATCCCTTCCCCATCCATAACGGGAAATTTTGGCGTATTCCTCACTTTCAGGACGTTGATGTGGTGTGTAGTAATTCAGCGCTACACACACTAGCGATCGCACTTCTGGCATCACTGAGCGGATATCCTGACGCTTTGGGTTAGCCATCCATTTCATATCAGCGTGATAACCCAGTTCAATCCATGCTTGCAACCTCTGCGCTTCTGTGGCATTTACCCGATCTACAGCAGTAATTCCAACTTTGTGAAAGCCCAACTCGCTGGCTTTTTCTTTCACCAGACTGCTGCTCGTTACAGAATACTGATTCATGTTTTTATCTGGATTTTGCCCAAATAAAGCCGTCTTGATTATACATTATATAGCTAACACCTTTAATTAAGATTTGTTACTTACCCGACATCTAGCCTGTTTTAAGCCAATACGGTTCGGTTAGCTTGTTTATCGCTCGAAGATCCGCCCAACCCCCCTTAAAAAGCAGGGATATTTTCTTTATTTACCCCCTTAAAAAGCTACGGTGTATACAGAAGTCGAATTACCCCCCTTAATCCCCCCGATATATTG